>JAHRWJ010000187.1 GCA_019090185.1 Immundisolibacteraceae bacterium | reverse complement strand
TTCCAGAACAACAGAGAGATAGCCAATTTAATGTACTTCTCTCTCAATTTGCCAGAGCAGGTGACCGACTCGACCTGGCAAGAGGCGCGCTGTCGAAAGCTCGAAAGCAATCGCCTAACTCGCTACCTGCTATCGTCAATTCAATTTCGCTTGCACTCTCAGAGAAAAAAATCCTACAAGCAGAGGCGTTGTTGCCACTGATAACCAAAGAGAACGATGCCTCCGGAGTGATCCTATTAACACTTCAAGGTGATATTTTCCGCGCATCCGACGACCATCAACAAGCTATCCAGGCCTACACCAGTGCATTTGAACTTAAAAAGCACAGCAACATTCTCAACAATCTCGTCGGAGAGTTACTCGCAGATGGACAATCAGAACGGGCCAGCACCCTTCTCTCTCAATGGCTAGAGAAAAACCCCGACGATTTAGCAGCACTGCTTAGACTATCAAACCAGCATATGGTCTCTGGGGAGCATACGAGAGCGGCTGAGCTATATGAACGAATTTTAAGCGTCAGTCCTCTACAGCCTTTAGCCTTAAACAACCTGGCATGGATGTATTATGAAAAAGGTAATCAACGGGCGCTCACACTGGCCAACGAACTTGCGGCGCTTGAAATAGAGCGTGCCGACACCCTGGATACTGTTGGCTGGATCTTTGCCAACATGGGCAACCTTGCCGAAGGGATAACTGTTCTTAAACAAGCCAATACTCTTGATCCGACATCAGCGGATGTCATCTATCACCTGGCAGTTGCATTGTCGCGAGACAATCAGCGAACGCAAGTTGAAGCGTTACTTTCAGTACTGACGACTGAACACTCGGAATACGCCGAGAAAGATGAAGTCAGCGCATTTATCAAACAATTCAAATCCAACAAAGTTGATTGACTCTTCAACTAAAAAAACGACGTCATGAACTCTCAATAGGCCTTAAGGAGCCTCTGAAGACTCAGATTGAAGCAGGTGGTTTCTCAGAACGTTCTGATTTGAGGCACAAAATGCAGACAATAGTGGGGTATTCGCTAGTTTCGCACCAACAGCTGGGCCATGAGGCGACGAAAAAGCTCGATTTTTTGAGCAAGCAGATGCGAATTCAGCGTTTTTCAGAGGTTCCTTAGGTCAATCAGAATCCCAGCTTGCCACTGTCACCGCGCCCTTGACGGATGACGCAGGGAGGGTTCGCAACAAGATCAACGATGGTGGTTTCTTCCACGAGCCCATCGCCGCAAAACAATATTCCGTCTACGCGCTTGTCAAAAGTATTGATGATATCCAGCGCGTCTGCCTCGAGCTGAGTATTGCCAGCAATCCTCGCCGTAGTCGTAATGACCGGGGCGCCGTAACGCTGAACTAACGCCTGGCACACTGGATGCTCGGAGATTCGTACCCCGATGGTCTTACGCTTCGGACCATAGACATTTTTCGGCACCAGGCGAGTCGCCTCTAAAACAAACGTAAAGGGTCCTGGGCAGTGTTTACGCAAGATTCGATGCTCTACACTGCCAACAAGGGCATACAAGGACAGTTGGCTGAGGCTGTCGCACATCAGCGTGAAAAGATGGCCGGGTGGCAAGTCTCGAATTTTCAACACTCGCTCATGAGCATTTTTCTCAGCAATTCCATGGAGCAAAACATAACTACATTCAGTCGGACATAGCAACACGCCGCCTGAAGCCAAAAGATCAACCGCTTGATCAATGGCCCTTAATTGTGGGTTTTCCGGATGAACGTTCCAGACCTGTGCCATGTTGTATGCGCCTCCCCAACCCTAATTTTTTTGTTATATGAATGTAGTGAGATCATTTCACACCCTCTACTTAGTATCCGGAAAGGTCTTGATGACAACCGAATTGCTAGATAACGCAACCCTGACGCTACACAAGTTAAATGAAGTGCATTGAGACTACGAAACCCAATAAGTTATCAACAATTTCTACCCCACACATCACAATATCAGCCTAAAGGACGCAAGGTCAGCCGAAATTGATGTGGGTATTATTAAACCTGCCGAAGGATTTCTGGCACAAAAACAGGCAGCCACACCGACCTACAAATACAATCTGACACCAACTATAATTGCACCTTCAAATATCCTTAAACCTAACAAGACACCCTTTCATACCATGCAAGTAATCATTGATTTTTTTCCGGTAATTATTTTCTTTGTCGCCTACAAACTCAGCAACATCTACATCGCAGTGTCAGCAACAGCAATTGCTTCGCTGCTCACGTTTGGAATTACCTGGGTTAAAACCCGCAAAATCCAAAAGCTGCAATTAATAAGCCTTATTATTATTGTTATCGCCGCTGGTCTTACCCTATTTTTCAGAGACGATGCCTTTATTAAGTGGAAACCAACGCTAATTAATGGTTTATTCGCGGTGGTTTTTGCCGCAAGTCTGTTTGGTCAAATTCCGCTTGCAGAACGACTATTTGGGTCACAAATTGTCTGCACCCGAATTATTTGGAAAAAATTAACCATCAGCTGGACCCTATTTTTTATGGTCTGTGCGGCATCCAATTATTATGTTGCTTTCATCTATCAAGTTGAAGAAAACGATTTATCAATAGAGCTCCATCAGAATTGGCAGCAGATTTCGAGCGATGACTCTCTGTACGCTCAGCTGATCCTAAAGAAACCATTCGAAGAGCTCGTCACTGAAGAGATCGGCTTTACAGAACAATCCTCTGGAGAGCGACAAGCAACTTACCTAAGGCTAATTCACCAGGAGCGCTGGGTTAATTTTAAACTTTTTGGATTGTTAATATTGACCCTGCTGTTCGTCCTCGGCCAGGGGCTATTTCTATCGAGGCACATGCAGGATGCGCCCGCTGACGATGGCAGCGCCCCCGCTTGATCCAAAAAGGCATTCTTCGGCAACAGACAACCATCTGACCGCTTTCGTTATAACCTTTTCGCCGACATAGCCACTCAGCAACCGACCGACTTATAGAACTGACGCCGTGATAGGCCCTTAACATTGGCAAACACTGCAATTCCTAAGGTTCATCAAGCAATATCATTGATAAAATTACCGATTCATGGAATATTAGCGGTCAAACATCAGAAACACCTATAAATTTACCTTTTAGGTTGTTGATTAGGCAGAGCTTTTTGGTATGATCTCTGCCACTTAGATGTACCAATAAACATTCATCGAGGTCCAAACCGGACGCTTGTGAGGGGCTTGAGGTTGAAAAAACCTTTGAACATTTGGATAACAAGTTGCATGAGTGAATGCACGGTGGCGCGCCGTCAACCATCTGCATTAACACCCCAAACAATCATGGGACTAGTTTGATGTCCAAGATCATCGTTTCATTTAAAGGTGCAACCATCGCTGAGTACGAACTACGTGCCGGTGAAATGAGTATTGGCCGTAAAAGCACCGCCGACATTCAAATTGACAGCCTGGCGGTCAGCGGGCGTCATGCTCGCATCGTCACCCAGGGCGATACCTCAACATTAGAAGATTTGGGTAGCACTAACGGCACCTTCATCAACGACAATAAAATATCAAACCATCAATTTCAAAATGGTGACGCTGCTCAGATTGGCAAACACACTATTACTTTTGTTGCAGGCAGTTCACCGCTAGTTGAAGAAGATGATGACGATGACGATGAGTTTGAAAAAACCGTTGTACTCGGTGTCAATGCAATGCCTGCGATGGCCGCCGTGCCAAAACCAGTCGCACCCGCTCCATCTGCTGCGCCAGCTCCAGCCCCTTCAGCGGCTGCTCCCACGATCGGTGGGTTACAAATTTTAAACGGACCTCGTACCGGGCTAGTGTTTAAGCTTGCAAAGTCTTTAACCAACGTCGGTCAGAAAGGCCACTGCGCTGCTGTTATCAGCCGCCGTTCCGGTGGCTATCACCTGGCCCATGTCGACGGCCCTAATCCGCCCTCAGTTAACGGTGAGAAATTGGGCAAGCAGGCTAAGACCCTGAGTGATGGCGATATCGTTGAAATTGGAACCATCAAGATGCAGTTCCAGGCGACAGCAGCAAGTTAAGAGATA
>JAHRWJ010000186.1 GCA_019090185.1 Immundisolibacteraceae bacterium | reverse complement strand
ATCGATGGGGATCTGGTTGCGCTGGCAATCGATGAGATTCCTGCGTTGGCGGTGGCTGCCGCCTGTGCAGAAGGCACCACCACCATTAGTGACGCGGCTGAACTTCGAGTTAAGGAGAGTGACCGGATTACCAGTACGGTGTCGGGTCTTAAATTACTCGGTGTCGATGCCCAAGAGCGTGCCGATGGCATGGTGATTCGGGGCAGCACGATGCATGGAGGCCAGGTAGATGCGGCTGGTGATCATCGCCTGGCGATGGCTTTTGCGGTCGCTTCTTTGCGTGCTGAGGGCGGGGTAGAAATCCTTGATTGTGACAATGTAGTGACTTCATTCCCCAATTTCGTGGCGCTGATGTCCGAAATTGGATTAGAGCTTGAATTGGTTAAACCGTGACCATCCCCTGCATTACCATTGATGGTCCAGCGGGCGTTGGTAAAGGTACGGTTACCCAGCGACTGGTGCAGGCCACTGGCTGGCATTACTTAAACAGCGGAGCCCTATATCGCCTGGTCGGCATTGCGGCTGGGCGCGCCGGCATTGCATTTGGGGATGAGCAGGCGCTTACTGATTTGGCTTTGCGGTTGCAAGTCCGGTTTACGTTGGATGAGCAGGGTAGTCGAGTCTGGCTGGGTGATGATGATGTTAGTGATGAACTCATCACTGAGCAGACAGGAGCTAATGCCTCTAAAGTAGCGGCTATCAGTGCATTGCGGTTGGCACTACTGCAGCGCCAACGAGATTTTTTGCAGCTGCCTGGCCTGATTGCGGAAGGCCGGGATATGGGTAGCGTGGTTTTCCCGAACGCTCCGTTAAAAATATTTCTTGATGCGACCGCAGAAACGCGGGCGGATCGTCGTTATAAGCAGTTGAAAAATACCGGCTCAGGTGATAGTCTGCGCGCCGTTTTAACGGAGATCCGTAGCCGCGATAAACGTGACCGAGAAAGGTCCGTTTCACCGCTGATCCCGGCTGAGGATGCAATCCTGATAGATACGACGGCATTAACTGTCGATCAGGTCGTTAATCGAGTGTACGGCTTGTGTGATGAACGGCAGCTGTTTGTCACTAACATTGGTTCGCTTAACCAGCAGTAATTCAATTTCCAGGTGAGTTTATCTGGACTCCGTTTTCCGGTTGTTTTTTCTAATCAACCGATTTCGAATTGATTTATCAGGTCTGGGGTGGCATTGATCGGCTGAACTATTTTGCTGTTATCAGCAAAGGGGTTCAAGTTGAGATCAGCGCTACCAAGAGCGGTTTATTCACTTCAACATTTCCATCCTCGTAGGTACTTTTATGTCCCAGTCTTTCGCTGATATGCTCGAAGAGAGCTTAGCCCAAACCGAATTAAAACCTGGAGCGCTGATTCGCGCCCTGGTCCTGAGTATTGATAACGACTATGTGTTGGTTAACGCCGGACTGAAATCCGAAGGCCTGATCCCAACCAGAGAATTTATCGGTGAAGACAGAGAGCTGGAAATTAAGGTCGGTGATGAGGTCGATGTCACCTTAGAGCTGGTTGAAGATGGCTACGGCGAGACTATTCTGTCTCGTGAGAAAGCCCGTCTGGCGGCCCAGTGGGTTGGTCTTGAAAAATCCTTTGAAGCTGAAGAAGCAATCGACGGCTTGATGTCAGAGAAAGTTAAAGGCGGCTTTACCGTCATGATCGGTGACATCCGTGCCTTCTTGCCGGGCTCGCTGGTTGATGTTCGCCCGGTTCGCGACACCGCCCACCTCGAAGGCCGTGTTCACAAGTTCAAATGTATTAAGCTCGATCGTAAACGTAACAACGTGGTGGTATCGCGTCGCGCCGTACTAGAAGCGGATCTGTTTGAAGAGCGCGAAGCGCTGATGGAGAACCTTGAGGAAGGTCAGGCGGTTAAGGGTATTGTTAAGAACCTCACCGACTACGGCGCATTCGTGGATCTGGGTGGTCTCGACGGGCTGCTGCATATCACCGATATGGCCTGGCGTCGTGTGCGTCATCCAAGTGAAATCGTCAACGTTGGCGACGAAATTGATGTCCGTATCCTTAAATTTGACCGCGAGCGGGTTCGCGTATCGCTTGGCCTGAAACAGCTCGGCGAAGATCCATGGTTGAACATTAGCAGCCGCTATCCAGTAGCAACTAAACTGGTGGGTTCGGTGACCAATGTGACTGATTATGGTTGCTTTGTTGAACTCGAAGAAGGTGTTGAAGGGCTGGTTCATATGTCCGAAATGGACTGGACCAACCGTAATGTGCAGCCAGGTAAAATGGTGCAGATTGGTGACCAGATCGAAGTAATGATTCTGGAAATTGATTCAGATCGCCGCCGTATCTCACTGGGCATGAAACAGTGCAAGGTCAATCCTTGGGAAGAGTTCTCAGCGCTTTACAAGAAGGGCGACAAAATCAGTGGTGCGATCAAATCAATCACTGACTTCGGTATTTTTGTTGAGCTTTCCGGCAGCATCGATGGCCTGGTTCATCTTTCAGACATCTCCTGGGATGTGGCTGGTGAAGAAGCGATTCGTAACTTTAAGAAGGGTGACGAAGTCGAAGCCGTCGTGCAGCTGGTCGATGCTAACCGCGAACGTATTTCACTGAGCATCAAGGATTTGGAAACCGATCCGGTGATGGAATATATGAATCGCGTTGGTGGTAAGAACACCATCGTCACCGGCGTGGTTAAAGATGTCGATGCTAAGATCGCCGTGATCACCCTTGCTGAAGGCGTAGAAGGCGTGCTCAAGGCCGCTGATATTTCTCGTGAGCGTACCGAAGATGTAACCAAGGTTATGCGTATCGGTGATGAAGTCGAAGCGAAAATTGTGGGTATTGATAACCGCAGCCGAGACATTCAACTCTCTATCCGTGCGAAGGATGAGCAGGAAGAGAGTGAAGCAATCAGCAGCTATCGTGAGTCTAGTAGTACTAGCACCACGAATCTTGGTGAGTTGTTGAAGCAGCAGCTTGATCAGCGCGATAGTTAATCTGATGGCCCGTTAACTGTTGGGCTAATCACTGGTTAAAAAGCGGCGCAATGTTTTCATTGCGCCGCTTTTTCGTTAAGGTTTTGAAATAATGATTTTTGAAACCAAGGTCGTTGCGAACAGTAAGACCTGACTAATTAAAAGAGGCGAATCAATTGGTAAAGCGAATTTTTACTTTGCTGCTGCTAGTCGGCATGTTGTTTGTGGGAATTCTGTTTGCCCAGGCTAATTCGTCTTTGGTGATGGTCGATCTCTATTTAGGGGTGTTTGAAAGTGAGCT
>JAHRWJ010000001.1 GCA_019090185.1 Immundisolibacteraceae bacterium | reverse complement strand
CAGGTCGACCAGCGGCAGCTAAACGTAGCGGTCGATCAAAATCTCGCAAGCCTCGTTCAAGTTCACGACGGCGTCAGGGATAACAGTAGCCGAACGTAATTTTGGTCTGCTTCGCCCATGCTCGAAAATTTGGGCTATGCTTGCGCGCCTGATTATTTAGACCTGTTTACTTCAACTACTCAACTAAAGGCTGAAAAAACATGAAATTATTCTATTTCCCTGGTGCTTGTTCGATGTCGGTACATATTGTGCTTAATGAAATTGGTGCAACCTATGAACTCGAAAAAGTCGATATGATGACCAAAGAGCTGGAGTCGGGTGGTAGTTTTCTGGACATTAACCCTAAAGGCTATGTGCCTTGCCTGCAGCTTGATAATGGCGAATACCTGACAGAAGTAGGTGCAATTTTGCAGTACCTTGCCGACAGTAATCCAGGCGCTAATTTGTTACCGGCGGTGGGTGATCTGCAGCGCTATCGGGTGGTGGAATTTATTAGTTATATTTCTGGTGAACTGCATAAGAATTTTGCGCCGCTGTTTAATCCAGAAATAACCGATGAGGCTCGTGGGGCGTCATTAGAGATTATTGGCAAACGTTTGGGTTTGCTGAACGACCAGCTTGGTGAAGGCGGTCCTTTTCTGACCGGAGAGCAATTTACGATTGCCGACGCCTATTTGACCACCGTGCTCGGCTGGGCTCAGTTCGTCAAAATGGACTTGTCACCCTGGCCTAATCTGGGTGGTTATGCCGGCGCGGCCATGTCTCGCCCGGCGGTACTGGCTACCCTCAAAGAAGAAGGCATGATGTAAAACATTATTCGGCTTGTCTGCTTGGCTGGGCAAGCTGGTCGCAAAGAGGAATCGATAGATCATTGAAGCCCCGAGAATCAAATTGATTCTCGGGGCTTTTGCTTTTCAAAGCCGGCCATAGAACCACCCATAGTGGCAATTTTGAGCGCTAGCGACCAGTGTTTTAAAGGTTTTCAATATTTATTTTCGGCCGCGTTAGGTGCTGGTTGGTAAACTAATTTTGTTCAGCTTAAGTGATTTCTAATAGTGTTGTTTTCAATTAAGTATATGATTTTAAATGGAAAATTTCCATATTGAGGAAATGTTGAACCGGGTTGAGAGAAACTGGCTGCTGATTGCAGTGGTGATCAAGGCTTGGAGTCGGTGAGCTGATACTAAAAAAATTATTGACAACCATATTCGCCGGTTTAAAATTCGCTCTGCTCGAAGGTAAGTCTTACTATTTATGTGCACCATTTAGATGTCCGGTTTTTTGAACATCCTGTTTTGTCATAAGTAATAGAAAAAACTTCAAGCCAATCGGCCTTTCGATAAGGCTTTAATTACTCTTGATTTAAATAGGAAAGTTTTTTATGTCTACAACTACCGGTACCGTTAAATGGTTCAACGAATCTAAAGGTTTTGGTTTCATTGAGCAGGAATCTGGCCCTGACGTATTCGTTCATTTCAGCGCCATTTCTGGTTCGGGATTCAAAACTCTGGCCGAAGGCCAACGTGTTGAATTTACTGTGACTCAGGGCCAGAAAGGTCCTCAGGCAGAGAACGTCATCGCGATTTAATTCGTTTTGACTCGAGTCCGCACTGGTTGCGGGCTCTTCTTACCAGCTTAGGGCTTCTGCCCAAGGGCTGGTGAGATAAAAAGGGTAGGGCCAAACGGTCTTGCCCTTTTTTTATTCCCAGCTGATTTATCTCTTCTTGTTTCTTCTTGCATCGGATCCCCCTATTTTGAGTCAAACTGATTTCTCCTCGCTTTCGTTACGCCAACCTCTGCTTGAAAACCTCACCTCGTTGGGCTTTACCCGCATGACGCCGGTACAGGCACAGAGCCTGCCCCATATTCTGGCTGGTAAAGACGTGATCGCTCAGGCTAAGACCGGCTCAGGTAAAACCGCTGCATTTGGGCTTGGTCTACTGAACAAACTCGATGTCAGCCAGCGCCGGCTGCAGGCATTAGTGCTCTGTCCAACCCGTGAGCTGGCAGACCAGGTTGCCAAGCAGCTTCGTCAGCTAGCCCGGACCACACCTAATGTAAAAGTGTTGACGATCTGCGGGGGTATGCCATTTGGACCGCAGATAAGCTCCCTCAAGCATGGTGCCCATATTGTGGTTGGTACCCCGGGGCGGGTAGAGGATCACCTGGGCAAGGCCAACCTGGTGCTGGAACAGTTATCGACCCTGGTGCTTGATGAGGCAGACCGGATGCTGGATATGGGCTTTGAAGAGTCCCTTGAGGCGATTCTGGCGCAGATGCCGACTAAACGTCAGACGTTGATGTTCAGCGCTACTTTTCCGGACGCGATTCGGCATATTTCCGAGCAGCTGATGGTTAAACCTGCCCGTGTGAAAGTGTCGGACGGTGATGATGAACAGCTTATTGAGCAGCACTTTTACCGAGTCGATCAACAGGAGGATCGGTTGGTTGCGTTACGGCTGCTGCTGTTAAAGCATCGCCCAACCGGTGCATTGGTGTTTTGCAACACCAAACGTGAAACCGATGAAGTCGCCGCAGAGTTATCGGCAGCCGGTTTTAGTGCGCTGGCACTGCACGGCGACCTTGAACAGCGTGACCGAGATCAGACACTGGTCCGGTTTTCTAATCAGAGTGCATCGGTGTTAGTTGCGACCGATGTGGCGGCCCGTGGGCTTGATATAGAACGGCTTGACCTGGTGGTTAACTACCAGATTGCCAGTGATGTAGAGGTACATGTGCATCGTATTGGTCGAACCGGACGGGCAGGCAATCGGGGTATCGCCTGTACCCTTTATGTTAACCGTGAATCCCATCGTGTCGATGCAGTCAGTGAGTACCT
>JAHRWJ010000185.1 GCA_019090185.1 Immundisolibacteraceae bacterium | reverse complement strand
GCCGGAGTAGAAAAGGCTGGCACCACGGTCAGGCTAAACAGTCGGGCGGAAAAACTACTGCTCGATGACCAGGGCGATGTGGTCGGTCTGCTGTTTCGGGATAAGGATAATCAACAATTAGCAGTGCGCGCCCGCAAGGGTGTTGTGTTTGGCAGCGGCGGTTTTATTCATAACCAGCAGATGCGGCTGGATTATCTGCGAGGCCCGGTTTACGGCGGTTGTACCGTTGCCGGGGCCGAAGGCGACTTTGTCACAATGGGTGCCGCAGCGGGCGCGGCGCTTGGCAATATGAACAATGCCTGGTGGGCACAGATTTTACTAGAACACGCCATTGTTGATTCAGCGGTGGCGATGAATGTCTTTGTACCGCCAGGTGATTCAATGCTGCAGGTGAACCGCTATGGGCAGCGATTTGTAAACGAAAAATTTGTCTACAACGATCGTTCACAGGCTCATTTTGTTTGGGATGCGCCGCGAGCCGAATATCCCAACCTGTTCTCTTTTTTGATTTACGACAGCCAGGTTGCTGAAAAATATGCGGGGGTATTTCCTATTCCGGCTGGTCATGCAGCTTATCTGCTCAAGGCAGAGACACTAGCCGAGCTGGGGCAGCAAATTACCGGCCGATTAGCCGCTTTGTCGGCACACACTGGCGGTTATACTCTGGACAGTGATTTTGCTGACAACCTCACCGAAACAGTGAGTCGGTTTAACGGCTTTGCTGATGAGGGTGTTGATCCGGACTTCCATCGTGGGGAAGTGCCATCGGAGCTGTTCTTCAATAACTTTTACACGCCTCCCGGCAACCCCAGTGACCAGATCAATCCGACCATGCGTCGGTTCGCAGATCAAGGGCCTTACTACGCAATGATCCTTGCTCCCGGGGTCCTGGATACCAAAGGTGGTCCGAAGATTAATGTCGACGGTCAGGTTCTGGATAATTATGACCAGCCGATTGGGGGGCTCTATGGTGCTGGCAACTGTATCGCTGCACCTGCCGCTCAAGCATACTGGTCTGCAGGAGCAACCATCGGTGCAGCGATGATATTTGGTGCACTGGCTGGTGCCCATGCAGCCAACAGCGCTGCCAGGTAATCACAAAACACTTTAAGACTAAAGAATAACCAACTGATAGTTATATATTAAATTTAAATTCAATGATAAGGAAATCCATGAAAGCAGTTGTTTTTGAAGCCTACGGCGATTCGTCCGTGCTTAAGTTCACCGATGCCCCCATGCCACCGATCAAGGATGACCAGGTGCTGGTTAAAGTCTATGCGGCTACGGTTAACCCGATTGATTGGCGAATCCGCAGTGGCGGCCTGGCTAAATTTGTTGAGTGTGATTTTCCTGTGATCCCGGGCCGGGAAGTAGCCGGAGTGATCGAACAGGTTGGCGCGGATGTCAGCAATTTTAAAGTTGGTGACCCGGTTTTTGGTTTCCTGCAGCAGCTGGAGATGAAATGGGGCAGTTACGCCGAGTTTGTGCCAGCTGACGCCTATAAGCTCGCCCACAAACCAGCAGAGCTTAGTTACGAACAGGCCACCGCACTGCCCGTAGCGATCCATACTGCCCAACAAGCACTCTTTACCCATGGTGGATTAGAGGCAGGTCAAACCGTATTGATTCATGCCGCGGCCGGTGTTGTAGGTTCCATGGCTGTTCAGCTGGCCAAACAGGCAGGTGCAACCGTCATTGCCACCGCAAGCCCAGGTAACCACGACTTTGTTCTTGGTTTAGGTGCTGATCGAGTGATTGATTACCATCAGCAAGATTTTGGCGAACAACTTAAATCCGAATACCCGGATGGGGTAGCGGTGATTCTGGCACCCTTTGCAGGGAAATCCCTGCAGGGCAGTGAACCACTGGTAACCAGCAGCACCAAAATCATTTTGCTGAGCCCTGTAGCGAACCCTGAAGACATGAAAATCGGCCCAGTCGAATCCCAGGTAATGATTTGCCAGGCTGACGGCGCGGCGCTGGAATCGCTATCAGATCAGTTTGCATCGGGAGAGTTGAAGACAGAAATAGCCAGGGTTTTTAACCTGGAGCAGGCGGCTGAGGCTCAGGATCTGAGTGCAACCGAAAGAGTCGCCGGAAAAATAGTGATAAAGGTTAATTAATCACGCTGTTTTTTTATTGATTCTCTTAAATTTCAAATGAGAACCTGGGTTCACGCTCTTTATGCCCTGCATTAACCGAGCCCAGGGTTTCCGAGTATGTGTATAAATAGTCTTGTTGCTTTCATAAGCCTCACCATCACCGGAGCAAAAAATGTCGATACCAACGTCTGAAGAACTAATTCAAACTGCCCGAGATATGGCACCAATGATGGCTGAACGGGCCACCCGGTGCGAAGAGCTGGGGCGTTTACCAGACGACACCTACGAAGATTTTCGGCAGGCAGGTTTCTATCGTATCGTTCAGCCAAAAGCCTTTGGTGGCTATGAAATGGACCTGATGACCTTGTTTGATGTCTCCAAGGAAATCGCTCGTGGCGGCTGTGCGTCCAGTGCCTGGGTCTTGAGTATCCTGGCGATTCATAACTATTATCTTGGCTATTTTGATCCCAAGGCCCAGGCCGATATTTGGGGAGAAGATGACAACAACCAAACTTGTACCCCATTCAATCCATCAGGTACTGTCACTAAAGTTGCCGGTGGCATTGAAGTTAAAGGCGGCCGCT
>JAHRWJ010000184.1 GCA_019090185.1 Immundisolibacteraceae bacterium | reverse complement strand
GCTATTGCCGAAGTTGTTTCTCGCTGGACCGGCATTCCGGTGGCCAAGATGCTCGAAGGTGAACGCGACAAACTGCTCAAAATCGAAGAGGCACTGCATCAGCGAGTGATTGGGCAGCATGAAGCAGTCAGTGCGGTCGCTAACGCCATACGCCGTTCTCGGGCGGGTCTTTCTGGTCATGACCGCCCGGTTGGCTCTTTTCTTTTTTTAGGCCCGACAGGGGTCGGTAAAACCGAATTGACTAAAGCTTTGGCAAGTTTTTTGTTCGATGCGGATGAGGCGATGGTTCGCATCGATATGTCCGAGTTTATGGAGCAGCACTCGGTTGCTCGCTTGATCGGTGCACCACCCGGATATGTGGGCTACGAAGAGGGCGGTTATCTGACCGAGGCGGTGCGGCGTAGACCTTATTCGGTGATTTTGCTTGATGAGGTCGAAAAAGCCCACCGAGACGTATTTAATGTGTTGTTGCAAGTGCTCGATGACGGTCGGTTAACGGATGGTCACGGCCGCACGGTGGATTTTCGTAATACCATTATTATTATGACTTCAAATTTAGGCTCTAACCGGGTGCAGGAGCTTGGTGACACTGATTATCAGGCCATGCATGATGCGGTGATGGAAGAGGTGCGTGTGCACTTTCGCCCTGAATTTATCAATCGGATTGATGACTCAGTCGTGTTTCATGCGTTAGGTCGAGAGCAGATTCGTCGTATTGTTGATATCCAGAGTGATCAGCTTCGCCGGCGGCTGGCTGAACGAGAAATTACCCTGCAGATAAGCGAGCAGGCGCTGGATTGGCTCGGTGAGGCTGGGTTTGATCCAGTTTATGGTGCTCGGCCGTTAAAACGGGCCATTCAGCAGCATCTTGAAAATGGTTTGGCCGAGCAGATATTGAGTGGTCGTTTTGGGGCGGGAGACGAGGTTCAGGTTGATTTAGAAGGAGATCAGTTGGTGTTTTTAAACTCCTGAAAGACCATCAGGTAGTCAGTCAGCAGCCAATAAAAAAGCCGGCAATGCCGGCTTTTTTATTGGCTGATAGAACAGCTTTTTTAACGCAGTTCGATGCTCTCGTAGCTGCGCGGAACCGCACCGGTATAAATTTGCCGTGGCCGGCCAATTTTTGAACCCTGGTCAAGCATCTCTTTCCATTGGGCGATCCAGCCAGGCATGCGACCGACCGCGAACATAACGGTGAACATGTCGGTTGGAATACCCAGGGCGTGGTAGATGATGCCGGAATAAAAATCGACATTTGGGTAGAGCTTACGGCTGACAAAATACTCATCTTGCAGCGCTGCTTCTTCAAGGCCCTTGGCGATGGCGAGTAAGGGGTTCTCAACGCCAAGTTTGGCGAGGATTTTGTCGCAGGCGACTTTGATGATTTTGGCTCTGGGGTCGAAGTTTTTGTAGACCCGATGACCAAAACCCATTAAACGGAACGAGTCATCAGGATCCTTAGCCTTGGCCAGAAACTGGTTGTAGTCGCCACCGGCTTCGTTGATGGTCTCTAACATTTCTAACACGGCCTGATTGGCACCGCCGTGCAGTGGCCCCCAGAGTGCCAAAGCACCGGAAGAGATAGCCGCAAACAGATTGGTGCGGCTGGAACCGACCAGGCGAACTGCCGACGTGGAGCAGTTTTGCTCGTGGTCAGCATGCAGGATTAGCAGCAGGTTAAGGGCTTCGACAATATCCTGATCAATTTCGAAATTTTCGCCCGCCAGGCCAAACATCATCTTTAGAAAGTTGGCGCAGTAATCGAGCTTTTGGTCAGGATCAACCAGAGTTTGGCCAAGCGATTTTTTATAAGAGTAAGCGGTCAGTGTGGTGACCTGGGAGATCAACTGGGCAATGGATGCATCGATCTGTTCGGCGGATAGATCGGTTGCCGATGCTTCCGGATAGAAGGCAGAAAGGGTGCAGATCATTGATGACAGGTTTGCCATCGGATGGGCGCTGGCTGGGTAGGTATCAAATAAGGATTTGAGTTGCTCAGGGATGCTTGAGCTTGCGGTGATCTTGTCGGTGAAGGTCGTCAGTTGATCGCTGGTGGGGAGTTCGCCGTAAATTAAAAGATAGGATGTTTCTATAAAACTAGCCTTGGCCGCCAACTCTTCTATTGGATAACCCCGGTAATGCAGAATGCCTTTTTCACCGTCTAAAAAGGTGATGTCGCTGGTACAGGACGCGGTGTTAACAAAGGCTGGGTCAAGTGTGACGTAGCCGGTGCTCGAACGAAGTTTGCTAATGTCTATCGCTTTTTCGTCTTCGGAGCCGGTAACAACTGGAAACTCGTACTGATTGCCTTCGATTTCAATAGTTACTTGTTCTGGAGTAGACATCTGCCATCCTTCGATTCATTGTCCGGTCCCGGTTTTGCTGGGGTTCTGATGATCTAAAACAGAACTGCCGGATCTGCTGAGCAGGTTGTGAAAGAGGTTTGTAACCTCTGGCCAACCGCATAAAATTGATATCCATCGGACTGAATTGTTCACCTGCTAACCAGGAAGCCGCCGTTGGCATCTGCTGATTTGGTGGATCTCCCGGCAAGCCCCAAGTCCGGGGCGCAGATTCTACCAGTGGCTGTAATGGGTCACAATCGGTTGGTTTCGTAGCCAAGGTCTGTTAGGGAACGGGTGAAAAGCAGGTTTTGGGTGGTTAATCGCATATCAATCAATAGTCTAGCTTAGCCGACTAACTTCTATCAGTAACAAT
>JAHRWJ010000183.1 GCA_019090185.1 Immundisolibacteraceae bacterium | reverse complement strand
TTTTTGCGTTTGCTACGCAGTGCCATGAGCACCGCTTCGGCCAGCGCTGAGGCGCCCTCATAGAGCGATGCGTTGGCCGCTTCCATGCCGGTGAGTCCGGCAATCATGGTTTGGAATTCGTAAATCAGCTGCAGGGTGCCCTGGCTGGCTTCGGCCTGGTAGGGGGTGTAAGCGGAATAAAACTCACCCCGAGTGGTTAATTCCCAAACTGCAGCGGGTATATGGTGGTCATAAGCACCAGCACCCAGGAAGCAGGTTAATGGGCTGTTTTGGGCGGCACGCTGTTTTAACAGTTCGGTAACCACCATCTCATTTTTGCCGGCTGGAACCGTCTCTAGAGCCGCCGCCCGCAAGGTGGCCGGAATTTCATCGAACAGGGAGTCGATGTCGGTTTCACCAACTGCGGTTAGCATGTCGGCGATATCCTGTTCGGTATGGGGAATAAAGGGCATGGTCGGTCTCAGCTAGCGTTCTGGGTGAACGCTCAATGTTAGGTCAGTGGTTGTGGGTAACGCTATTGCGGTTGTTACTCGTCGCTATCTAGGCTCGCAGCATAGCTAGTTGCATCGAGCAGTGATGTCAGCTCGTTGGGGTTGCTCGGTTGTAGTCGAAACAACCAGCCATCGCTGTAGGGTTGCTGGTTGACCAGTTCGGGGCTTTCCTCAAGTTGGTCGTTGGTGGCGGTTATGGTGCCAGCAATTGGGCAGTAGATATCAGATGCGGCTTTTACGGACTCTACCACCGCGGTTTCAGCGCCGGCGGCGAAGTCATCACCAATGTCTGGTAATTCGACAAAAACAAGTTCGCCGAGGGCGTCCTGGGCGTGATCACTGATACCGATTTCGATTTCGCCATTGTCGAGCTGGCGGGCCCATTCATGGCTGGCTAAAAATCTTAAATCACCAGGAATTTGGTTTGAGGTTGAGGACACGGAGCGCTCCAGCAGATGGGTTTAGTGATGGCAATTATTAAGGATGGCGGGATATTTTAATCGAGACGCAGGCGAATGGGGGTATGCGGTCAGGATTCTGTTTCTGCTGACTGTAGATCAACCATGATGTTGCCATTTCTGGCAAATGGCAGTGTCACGATACGGACTGGTTTTTGTTTGCCGCGAATATCAACAAACAAGGCATCGTCAGGTTTGTGGCTTAGTCGAGCCAGCGCAATAGAGCGCTGCAAGGTTGGCGCGAAGCCACCGCTGGTGGTAATGCCGATGGGCTGGTCGTTACTCAGTAGGGTCATACCGCTTCTTAATACGCCTTTATCTTCTAACAGCAGCCCAACAAACATACCCTGATAAGAGCTGGCTGCAGTGGTTAAAGCCGTTCTGCCAATAAAGTCACGTGCTTCTGGTTGCCAGGCGATGGTCCAGTTGAGCCCGGATTGCAGCGGCGTATGTTGTTGATCCAGATCCTGACCGTAGAGGCAGAGCCCTGCTTCTAGCCTTAACGTATCGCGGGCACCGAGCCCGGTCGGTGCAGCACCTAGCGCCAATAGTTGCTCCCAGAGGGCGACTACTTGCTGTTTGGGCAGGATGATCTCAAAACCGTCTTCGCCGGTATAGCCGGTGCGGGCGATAAAAAACTGATCGAACTCTGCGGCTCTGAATTTTCCGAGTGCTAACAGGGCGTCGGGGTCGGAGACCAGTGTTGCCATTAGTTGCCGAGCGGTGGGGCCTTGCAGGGCGAGAATAGCTAAATCCTGGCGCGACTTGATGGTGATTTTATAGCTGCTGGCCTGCGCAGCAATCCAGGCTAAATCGCTTTCTGCGGTTCCGGCGTTGAGTACCAGGCGGTACTGATCGGCGGCGCGCCGGTAAACGATCAGGTCATCAATGACGCCGCCGTCGTGGTTGAGCATGCAGCTGTAGAGTGCGCGGCCATTCTGGTTGAGCTTGCCAACATCATTGGCCAGCAAGTTTTGCAGCATGGCTTGGCAGTTGCTACCGGCCAGGTCGGCAACCACCATGTGAGAGACATCAAACAACCCGGCCGCTCGCCTGACCTGGTGATGTTCTTCGATCTGTGAGCCGTAATGGATGGGCATTTCCCAGCCAGCAAAAGGTGCCATATGGGCACCGAGTTTGGTGTGGTTTGGATGTAGGGGCGTGGTTAGCAAGGGCTCTGTCCCGGTCTGCAATTGGCGGCTGAAGAAGGCGGCAGATGTTACTCGGTTACGGCTGGTAATTTAGCTTTTTTCGTGCAGGGCAATCGTGTCATTACCGACACCTTCGATGTGAGTTTATTGATGAGCCCATTAGCCAGGCTAATGAGCGCTTTTACTCGGCAGGTCGAGGAATGGTTGGGGCTAGAAGAGAGTGTTCTTCCTCGTCAAAATTATCAGCAAAACTGTCTCGAATGCCCAGGAAATCATCCAGGTTTTCAAACATCAGGTCGACCAGATCACCATCAAAATGACTGCCCCGCTGTTCCAGGCAATAACCGGTTACCTTTTCCAGCGGCCATGCGGGTTTATAGACTCTGGGACTGCTTAATGCATCGAACACATCGACCAGCGAAGTAATGCGCCCCCCTAGCGGGATGTCAGGACCCTTGAGCTGCTCAGGGTAGCCATTGCCATCCCAGCGTTCGTGGTGGGTGTAGGCAATTTCTGCGCCCATTTCCAGTAACGCTGAGTCGCTGCCGGCGAGCATGTCGTAACCAAGCTTTGCATGGGTGTTCATGATCTGACGTTCGGTGTCGTTGAGTCGGCCAGGTTTGAGTAGTACCGCATCGGGTATGCCAATTTTGCCGATGTCATGCATCGGCGAGGCATCAAAAACTAATTCTGAGTAGCTGGCAGGTTCGCCTCT
>JAHRWJ010000182.1 GCA_019090185.1 Immundisolibacteraceae bacterium | reverse complement strand
TTGGTGGTTGACAAGCAAAGTGGTGCTTCTAAGGGTTTTGCTTTTGTGGAAATGCCAAAGCCCGGTGAGGCCAAAGCTGCCATCAAAAACCTAAACTACAAGCAGGTTGGTGAGAATAAATTGCGGGTTAAAAAAGCTGAAGACAAAACGCCTGGCGACTAGAACAGCGCCTGGGCCATCGGGTTGGCTCTTTATTAACCGCTTGCCTTGTACTTATCAGTAGTAACTGGGACACCTGCTGCAGTCGGCACCATCCTCAAAACAGCCGCTGCGTAGTAAATTTTTAAGATTCATATTAAAAGGAGAAAACCATGTCGAAAGGTAAAGACGCAAAAAAGGCAGTAAAAAAGAAATCAGAAAAAACCTTGAAAGAAAAGAGAGCTGAAAAAAAAGAGAAAAAAGCCAATCAAAAATAGATATGCCATTTGACCGAATCTCTTAAAAACCTCGACTGGTAGCGCTTCCATAAAATTAGTTCGGTAGCGCAGATGGCCGTGCCGCTCTGGCTTGGTTGGCTAGGTTGGGTAATCACCTAGCCCTAGTGGACACTGTCATTTGGGACGCTGTTTCGACGCTGACTCCATAAAAGCAGCCGGTATCAATTTGTCATTTTTATCTAACGAAGACCCGGCAGCGTAACCTGCTTAATGGGCAACTAGCCGTTACTGCCTGCCTGTTTCAACCGCAATTATTAGAAGTGTAATTTTGCACAGCGCAAATTTATGAGGAGCCCTGACTAGAATCCTTCGCAACCGTTCACGTTATTCACTGAAAAAGCCTGGTGTTGGCAGGCCTGCCTGCTTTGATCGTTCACAAGCAATCGATTTTGCTAGTGCGCCCGGTGTTTGGCACTCAATGCGCGCAGATTTAACGGATTGAGATCGATGGACTGTTCAGTTGTGGTTGTTTTCGAAAATAACCTTGGCTCTCTCTGTTTTCCACTTTCAATGCCCTCCTGAACTGATCCGCCGCTGCGTTAACTTGACCCTCTTTAAGTAACTGAAGTTTAGGTCGATACCTCTTGGTGAGCGGCCTAGAGAGGAGCGTAAATATCCCCTGCTTTGGTGCTGAGGTTGGGTTGTAAACCAGCTGATGCAGGGAGGTTGAAAAAAGAACGGAGTTAATGAAGGCTGATAGAAAATTCCATTTTTCTGTTGGCAACACAGCAGCACCAGAATGCTAATGTGGTCTCAACACTCTGTTCTGAAGGCTGCTCACTGTTGTTTACACCAACATAAAGCACAGTTCAATTAAGGGGATATAAAGAGTGCCAATTGCAGTTCTGGTTGTTGACGACTCACGCCTGGCGCGGCGTCAGTTACAACGCTCATTGCCAAAAGAATGGGACATTGAGGTCTCTATCGCCGCGGATGGCGTAGAGGCCATGGCGGCTATTCACGATGGCAAGGGCGAACTGATTTTTCTTGACCTGACCATGCCTGAAATGGATGGCTACCAGGTACTCGCAGCCATTAAAGAGCAAAAATTAGAGGTCACGGTGATTGTGGTTTCTGCCGATGTTCAGGTTGAAGCCCGTGAAAGAGTCATGGCGCTGGGGGCTCTGGAGTTTATAAAAAAACCGGTCGATATTAAGAAACTCGGCGCCATTCTCAGTCAGTTCGGTTTCATCTCGCAGGCTTAACGTCGATGACTATTAAAGATATTAGCCTGAATCTGACCGAAGACAGGCGTGACACCTTGCAAGAGCTGATCAACGTGGCCATGGGCCAGGCCGGCGCATCCCTGGCAAGTCATATGGAAACCTTCATCGACCTTTCGGTGCCGGTGATTTCGATGGTCAATCGCGATCAACTCGCCGCCGACATGAGCGAAGAGGCGACCCTAGAACCCAGTCAAGAGTTGGTTTCTGCCATTCGACAGGGGTTCTACGAAGGTAGCAATCCCAAAGGGATTCGTGGTGAAGCCATTGCGGTTTTTGGTGAGCGCTGTTACTTGCGGCTGGCAGAGTTACTTCATGTTGATACCGTGCCATCACCCCAACTCGAAAGGGAGTTGTTGCTAGAGGCCACTAATACGTTGACGAGCTCCTGCATGAACGGTATAGCTGACCAACTCGAAGTCGAGCTGGATTATTCTGCCCCGTCGATGCTGGGCCAACAGGTATACGGATATAACCTGCTTGATTTCGATAAAATTGAATGGGATTTCTGTTTACGTATACAGGTTCATTACAGCGAATCTGGTGGCTTCATGTGCAATCTTTTTTTATTGCTAACCAACCCTGCACTAGCACAGCTTTTTACGTTAACCGATAAACTCCTAGAGGACCTGGAAGGCGATTTTCAGTGAGTCTGCGCCCAGCCCCCGTCGAGACCGGCGACCCTTCAGCAACTAATTACGCTGACGTCATCATCGATCGTCTGAACCAGGGGGTGATCGTTATCGACCGGACCTATACTATTCGGCTCTGGAACCGATTCATGGCGACCCATAGTGGCCGATCCGAAGCTGATGTGATCGGCAAAGGGCTGTTTGATTGTTTTCCAGAGCTACCTCTGGCCTGGTTACAACGCCAATTTAAATCCGTTTTCACTCTGCGGTCATTTGGCTTCGTCTCCTGGCAGCAGCATCCCTGGTTATTTAATTTCCCCCACACCCGCCCTATCACTGGTCATCTAGAACAGATGTACCAAAACGCGACTCTGCTACCACTTAAAGACAGCAATGGTGAGGTAGAGGCGATCTGCATCACCCTCGAGGATGCCACCGATACGGCGCTTTATCACCTTCAACTGCAGGACGCGATTAAGAAACTTGAACAGCAAAACCGACTTGACGCGCTAACCAACCTCTACAACCGCGGCTATTGGCAACAGCGACTGACCGAAATGTTTAGCCAGGCGCAGCGCTATCAAAACGATTTTTCGCTGCTCATCTTTGACCTGGATCTGTTTAAAGAAATCAATGACAGCCACGGCCACCCCGGTGGGGATGAAGTGCTGAAGAATATCAGTAACCGAGTCCGCCAGTGCGTACGAGATATTGATATCGCCGCGCGTTATGGCGGTGAAGAATTTGCGGTACTGCTACCCGGCACCGACATTAAAGGCGCGCAGGTGTTTGCAGAACGATTAAGAGCTTCGATTGAAAACAACCCGACCCCCTACCTGGATACCGAGATCCCCTGCACTGCGAGTATCGGCATTGCTCAATACAATCCCCAGCAAGAAAATTTTGAAAAATTACTGGCCGAAGCCGATACAGCACTCTACGAAGCCAAAGCGGCAGGTCGCAACTGTGTCCGGGTTTTTCCAGTCAAGAAATGAGTCCGTTTTAACAAACACAAGAGCTTGCGGTCATACAAGTTCCGCAAAGTAATCAGCACGCTTTTCCTAACTGTTATTACCAGAGCAGAGACCTGCTCGTGTAAAGTGCACCATCATTTTTGATATTTCTGGGGGAATTATGACCGGCTTTCAACTGTTTATCCTTGCGCTCTTCTGTCTATCCATCGCGTTACTGTTTTTAGGCGTAAAGGCGGTACCACAGGGTAATGAATACACGGTCGAGCGTTTTGGCCGTTATACCCACTCGTTGTCGCCTGGGCTCAATTTCATCGTGCCGATACTTGATAAAGTCGGTGCGCGGATGAACATGATGGAACAGGTGATGGATGTGCCATCTCAGGAGGTCATCACCAAAGACAACGCCATGATCCGGGTCGATGGCGTGGTGTTCTATCAAGTTCTCGACGCGGCCAAGGCGGCCTATGAGGTGCGCCGGCTTGAACTCTCTGTGCTCAACCTGACCATGACCAATATCCGTACGGTGATGGGATCGATGGTACTGGACGAGCTACTCTCGAAACGAGACCGCATCAACGCAGAGCTGCTCAACGTGGTTGATGAAGCCACCAACCCCTGGGGCATCAAAATCACCCGCATCGAAATCAAGGACATCTCGCCGCCGGCTGATCTGGTTGATTCAATGGCGCGACAGATGAAAGCCGAGCGCGAAAAGCGGGCTATCATTCTGGATGCAGAAGGCGTGCGACAGGCAGAGATACTTCGAGCCGAAGGTGAAAAGCAGTCGGCAATTCTTGAAGCCGAAGGCCAGCGCGAGGCCGCCTATCGCGAGGCCGAAGGCCGAGAAAGACTCGCAGAAGCAGAAGCCAAAGCCACCGAGGTGGTCTCGTCAGCGATTGCTAGCGGCGACCTTAACGCGATTAATTATTTTGTCGCCACCAAATATATCGAATCACTCAAAGAGATCGCCTCCTCGGGTAACGATAAGGTGGTGTTCATGCCACTGGAATCATCCAGCGTAATTGGCGCCATCGGCGGGATTACCGAGCTGGTTAAAAAAGCCGTGCAGCCTGACGCCGGCAGCGCCTGATGAGTGAGCTCATCAATCAACTCCTGCCGGAAAAAATACTATTCTGGCACTGGTGGGCCGGTGCAGTTGGACTGCTGTTGCTCGAAGCGCTGCTGCCCGGCGCTTTTTTCCTCTGGATGGCGATTGCCGCCTCTATTGTCGGCGCTCTGCTGTTACTGATGCCAGACCTGGGTGGAGAACTGCAAATAATGTTGTTTTCAGTCACCTCGGTGATCACCATCATCGGAGCTATGCAGTGGCGCAAAGGTCGCCCCAAGCAGGAACAAACATCAACCCTCAACCGTCGAGGACAGCAGTTTGTTGGTGAAACCTTTGTGCTCACCGAAGCGGTGGTTGCGGGCCGTGGAAAGCTCATACTCGACGACACCCGCTGGGGAATTACCGGCCCTGATTGCCCCGCCGGCAGCCGCATCTTAATTACCGAATTAAACGGTGGCTCGATGAAATTTGAACTTGTTCCGGAATAGGCCCCGAATAGAACCAACGTTAACGTAACAGCTGTTCTCGTTATCCGCTGCTTTTATCACCCTCAACGCAAGCCGAACGACCGTTTAGCTGGCGTCAATCCCACCAAAGCAGTTAGCATAGGCAAATAATCGTAAGACTGGTTCGACTAACCCGGTGTTGGCCAACAACCCGGGTAGCGAAAAACAGCAAGCGATAACCAGTGCAACACGACTCAAGCGCGCCCGGCCGTCGGGCGTCGACCCGGGTATGTGAAGCGTGATCATTCGAAATTTAGGTGGGAGAAAACCGCATGTCATCCTGGCACCAGCTCTGTTTAGCCATTGGTCTATTAGCCGCAGTCAATCACGCCAGCGCCCTCACCGGCGTGACCGAGGCGCTAGAAACCAGCAACCAGTTTGGCAAACCAGCAACCATTGACGGCAAGCGACTTCAGGCTGCCGACAGTGAACCCGGTAACTGGATGGCGGTAGGCCGAACATACAGCGAACAGCGCCATAGCCCCCTGACCAAAATCAACGCCGAGAATATTGACCAGCTCGAACTGGCCTGGCATCTGGACCTAAATACCCACCGCGGCCTGGAAGCAACGCCGATCATGATCGACGGCGTGATCTACGTCAGCGGCACCTGGAGCGTGGTCTATGCGATTGATGCCCGCAGCGGTAAACAGCTCTGGCGTTACGACCCACAGGTTGACCGCGCCTGGGCCATCAATGCCTGCTGCGATGTGGTTAATCGGGGCGTCGCCGCCTGGCAGGGCAACATTTATGTTGGCACCATCGATGGTCGCCTGGTGGCTATCGATGCCAAAAGCGGCGAAAAGGTCTGGGAAACCCTGACCAT
>JAHRWJ010000181.1 GCA_019090185.1 Immundisolibacteraceae bacterium | reverse complement strand
TCAAGGAGTCCGAATATGCAGTGGTGCCTGTGGTTATTCTGAGCTCTTCATCAAACCCAGCCGATATCACGCGATCCAGTGAAATGCATGCCAATAGCTATGTTCCCAAGCCATCAAGACTGAAGGGATATACCGACCTTGCCCATGATTTGAGTGCCTATTGGCTGGGTTGGAATGAGCTGGGCCCGACCTCACATTAAGCGCCCTTTAACCCCAGAATGGGTATAAAAGCAATTCGCGATAGAGAGTCGCAAGCTGTTATTGGTTGATGACGAACAGAATCACGTCGATTTAGATGAACCTGGTCATCAACGCCGCAGACGCTATTGGCTAACAAATCGGTGAAATAGCGCTATCGCTTGAGCAGGAATAAGTTCATCGCCGCTACTGCTCGTCATTCATGCAGCGGATCAGTGGCCAATACACGGTACTGACGGGGCTGGGCATCGATATCAAGACCCTAGGGCATATTTTGTAGCCGCCTTCACCATCAAGGGGACCAGCCGAGGCGCTGGGGTGGGCTTGTCAAAGGTGATGGACGCCTGCTAGTTGATCACGGTGAACGCCTGGCTGGTACCCAATTCAAACTGATGTTTCTGCTGCAACGCATAAACCAGTTTAAACCCGCCGATAACATCAACTGGATCGTCGATGATAACGAGCAGGTTTCCCAGTATCTTGGCAAAATTCTGCAACTAAATGTCTACCAGACACAAACTTTGAAGAAACGGCTCAATCTACGGTCTCCCTCCTCCCGCAGCCGTTTAAACCGGCATATACCGCCACCCAGTCCTGAAAGTCTAAACCAAGCAAGAGTCCAGTCATGGCCTGCAACACCCATCAGCGGCAACCCTCTACAGTTCAAAGTTTGTTATTAAGGTAGACCCGCAATGGGCCGAAACAACTAACCAAGACCATTAGGTTGGCAGAAACCATCTCTCTTATCCCGGCAAACTCTTCGGTTTTTGATTAAAGCGAACCTTTAAAGGCAATAGCCTTGCATGCGCTTAACTGCGGAAAAGGTCGGAATTTACCACCCCACCGAGAGGTTTTAATCATGCTGTTCGGCGGCAGATAATCACCATGGAAACGACTGTTTTTTTATTGGCGATCAGCTCTCTATTGCTACTGATTAAATGCTGGCAATACCGCAATATCGCCCTGCACGGAATATCTAGTCAAGAATCAGACAGCCAGCGAAGGGTCCTGGCGGATGCGGTCTGTGAAGGCTATTTCGATGTGGACCTTACCACCGGCAGTTACGTTGCCAGTGATAATTTCTATAAATCTACCGGCTACACCCAGGCTGACCTGCCTGATCAGTTTACGGAGATATTGTCACAGTTTATTCACCCGGCGGACATCGATAACACGACAGCTATTTTCAACAATGCATCTAAATCCGGTGTCACTGACAAAATAATAGCCGACTTTCGTTTCCGACACGCCAGTGGCCACTGGATTTGGATACATGGCGGTGCAGAACTGTTTTTTGATGACAATGCGGTTCCAGTGCGCCTGGTAGCCGCCTTCACCGATATATCCGCGGTTAAAAAAAACGAGCAGATCATGCACAACGGTCAGGTACTCGCAGGTTTGCGGGAATACCGTTTTGATGCGACCAACCACACGGTTGCCTTTGGCCCAGAGCCGTTGAGCAACAACCAACCGTCCCATGAGACCGAATGGATCTATCAACCAACAGCAGACATCACCCATCCGGAAGACCTGGCAATGGTGATTCAGGCAATAGAACAGGCCGGAGCCAATAACCAACCGTTAGAAATTGAATTTCGGATCTTCGATGCAGCAGGTCAAATCCGCAATATTGTTCTCTATGGCACCACGGAGGCCGATGTCAACGGCACGGTTCTGGCCGCGACCGGTGTTTTCCGTGATATTACCGATCAAAAACATACCGAATCTCGTTATATTGAATTGGGCAAACTACTGGAAGGGTCTCGAACCGGCCTGATCATCACTCGTATCCGCGACCTGTCGATTCTGTTTGTGAATCAGAAATACTGCAGTGATAGTGGTTTTAGCTTCGATGAGGTGGTCGGCAATCCCTGTACTGATTTTATTAGTGACTGGAGTTTCGAGCAGGTTCATGAATTATTTAACCCCCTGACCGACATGGATCAGGAAACCGAAAATTGGGCTTTTCAAGCCGCACACATGTATAAAAAAGATGGCTCTAGTTACCCCAATGATGCCTGGGTTCAACTCACTGAGTGGGAGGGTGAACAAGTCGTCGCCACCATCCTGGTTGACATTAGCGACCGGGTTGAAGCAGAACAGGCATTAAGACAGAGCGAAGAAAAGTATCGACAATTATTTGATGCGCTACCGGACGGTGTGCTGTTGTTAAAAGAATCGGAATTGACCATTATCGACTGTAATCGTGAACTTGCGACCAGCCATGGCTGGTCGCTTGATGATCTGCGTGGCCAGCATGTTAACGTACTGACCACTTCAAGAGACCTCCACCGCCAGAGTGAAGCACTAACAGCGCTAACGAACAACCCCAGAACGATAGTGCAAGAAGCGACCAATATTCGCAAAGATAAAAGTGAATTTCCAGTTGAGGCCCATATAAAAGCCATTACGCTTCATAACACCCCCCATATTGTTACTGTGGTTCGAGATGCCACCGAACGTCATCATTACATTAAAGAATTGAAGCAGCAGAAGGCTGAAATCGAACAATTCACTTATAGCATTTCCCATGATTTAAAAAGCCCGCTGGTGACGATCGAAGGTTTTTCCGAACTTCTTGCCGAAAACCTCGCCACTAACGACCTGGAAAATGCCCAGAGCGACCTGCGCCGCATTAATAAGGCAGCCAGCAAAATG
>JAHRWJ010000180.1 GCA_019090185.1 Immundisolibacteraceae bacterium | reverse complement strand
TCGGTTATTTTCAATCTGCTCGGCTCAAGGATCCAGCGAGGTGATCCTGATTCGTTCCGCCGGCACCCGCAGCTGTTCAAGCAGGTAGGTGTTAAACGCGGGTTCGAAATCCTGTGCAGCGATCGCCAGCTGCATACAGGCTAACCAGTCGTCACGTTGCTCGGGTCCCACTGCCAGATGCTGGTGAACTTGTGGAATGTTGATTGAGCCGTAATGCTCCGCGTAGAGCTTGGGCCCCCCTAGCCAGCCCGACAGAAAATAGGTCAACCGCTGCCGAGACTCGACCAGGGAATCTCGATGCATCGCCCTGATCACCTCAAATTGCGGCAGGCTATCCATGTTGGCGTAAAACTGATCAACGAGTGCGGTAATACCGGCTAACTCCCCCGCCATGCGGTAAGAATTATCACCTACACCATATTCACAACTTCGAACATCCATGTCTGATCCCACGGTTATTGATCGGGGGCATCCCTCAATTCAAACAGTGCCTCTACGTCGCTCAGGTCGTCGGTTTGGGCCGGGGCGGGCTCACCACGACCCACCGCTTCGATTGCCTCAAGCACCCGTTTACGGCCCAGCACCAGCGCCCGATCGGTAATCTCAAGTTCTTCTCGGCTTCTATCAGGCCGGCCCTGACTCTCGATCACCATCAAATCTTCGAGGAAAATTCGCACCAGTAAACTGGTATTCGGCACCCCACTCCAGCTCTCGTCACGGTCGATTAATTCTCTATCCTGGCCCCAGAGGTTGTCACGGTTTCGTGGACCGAGGTGATCAACGAAATTACTCAAATCCGGCACGCCCTGAAGGCTCTGCAAGGCAAAACCATCGGCTTTGAGTGGCGCGTGTTTGTTGTACATCACCATCCACAACAGGCAGTGATCGTCGTCGATCGGCACGCTGATCTGCAACCCTTTATCAGCAAACTCGCCGGGCTCCAACGCGTGATGATCAAAAAACGGCAAAATAAAACGAAAGTGGGTGCGCTTGGCCGCATCCACATTCATATATTTCATCCCATAATCAGTCGATTCCGCATGCATCTGGGAGTAGTCATAAGCCACACCGTTATCCATGGTTCGGCCCTGATCCGAAAAATAGACCCCGCCACGCCGGGAGCCCCGATTAGTCTGGTTGTGCAGAATTTGCGCATGAAACACATCCCACAGGGTTTCCAATGGCTGCAGCCAACCGCAGTTAGCCTTTACGGTTACCGTTATCACCTGATCATCCGGCAGACCACTGAAAGCCAATTTACGCATCGGGGGTGGCGCACCTTCACCCAGCCAGAGCCAGATAATACCCTGCTCTTCCTGGGTCGGGTGGTAACCCGTACGCACCTGGCTCAGATCAGCCCCGTCAGGATGGGTCGGTGCTTCTAATAGCTGGCCCTGGGGTGAACATTTCCAGCCGTGGTAAATGCAGCGCAAGCCTCCCGGTTCATTGCGGGCCAGCGCCATCGAAACACCACGATGCGGGCAAGCATCATCAACCACCCCAACCTCGCCCTCAGGACTGCGATAACCTACCAGTCGTTCACCAAGAATCATAAATTGGTGGGGCGCAGCACCGGCCTTCAACTGCTCCGATCGCAATACCGGAATCCAGTAACTGCGCATCAAATCGCCGCCGGGTGTGCCAGCACCAACTTCAGTTAATAACTTGCTACGTTCTGCACTTAACATTATTAATAATTACCTGATAGTGAACTCAAATTCGCCGATCTGCTCGATCGACTGACGCACCCGGTCACCGGACTTTAAAAACTGCTGCCGCGCCGAACCCACCCCCGCCGGTGTACCGGTCAAAATCACATCGCCGGGTTTAAGTGATATCTGCTCACTGAGCCCCGATACCAGATCGGCCACCCCATAAATCATCTTCGAGGTGTGGGAATCCTGCATCAGCTCATCATTGACCCAGAGCTTAACCGCCAGGTTTTGAACATCCTCTACAAAGCTAGCTGGCGTAATCGCTGGCCCCATCGGACAGCTGCCATCAAACGATTTATGTCGCAGCCAGTCGAGCCGAAAAGCCGAATCGGCGGCCTCATAATCCCGGTTCATCCGGTCACGAGCCGACAGGTCGTTGGCGACCGTGTAACCGGCCACATAATTCAGTGCTTCGCTGACCGGCACATTCTTGCCTTCGCGACCGATAATCACCGCCAGCTCAACCTCCCAATCCAGACATTCCACACCCTTAGGAATACTCACCTGGGCATCAGGCCCCACCACAGAGGATACGGATTTAGGCAAGAACCAGGGCGGAATACCCTTGTTTTTGGCGTCTTCAATCAGGTTCAGGTTGAAGGCGCGGGACATCTCCTCAATGTGATCCGTGTAATTGGCGCCGGTAATGTAAATATTACGTGGCTCGGCCAGCGGCGCGAGCAGTTTCACCCCGGTTTGCGGCGATCGCTCTGCGATTCTCTGGGCGGCAGAAACCAGCTTCTCTTCGGCCAACGGCCACTGATCAATGATCTCCCGAACCGAGCCAAAAGTTTCCGAACCGTAATAGTTGTCACCATCACGCAAACCCACCACCGGCCCGTTCCCCGCATCAAAACTGACTATTTGAAACATCAACCTCATCCCCTCCTTAACAACACCCCGATCTAGTCAGCTAAGACCACTTCAGCTGGCTCCAGACCACTCAAAAACAACGCGCAATGCTATCACGGCGGCCAGAATTGACACGCTGTCGCAGCCGATAGCAGCTACCTGACGATCAACCCTGACTTTATAATTGCTAGGTAATATTCGGGTAATATTTGGGTAATCTTCAACTGACGATACGGTTGGCTAACTTTAGAATTGTTGGCCCTATGCGTTACTGCTTTAGCTCAAGTAAATCAGCTGATAATCGGCAGGAAAAGGTCAAAACAGCCCTATTGCCAAACAACCAGAAAAAAGGCGACGTCTGCAGAGTGGGTCCATCGACGCGGATACACAAAAAAAACCACCAGGACTGGGTTTGATAGATCAACCACCCCAGCCCATCAATCAGTTGAGTGAAAAGCTAGCTCTTGCCTTTTAAAACCAAGGTGGGCCAGCGCAAACTCAATGTTTGAGTTTATCTCTTGATTTCGCCCAGGGATCGACACTCTTATTAACAGACGGTTCGACAGTAGGTCTTGAAGCGTTACGTGCGCCACTAGAGCCCTGGCCCGAGCGATGACCATCGCGGTGCCCGGACTCCCGGCCCGGCTCTGCTCCACGGCTACTAGCCGAGGTCCCACGTTCCCCACCGCCT
>JAHRWJ010000179.1 GCA_019090185.1 Immundisolibacteraceae bacterium | reverse complement strand
TGCAGGGCATTTTTGTTGGCAGTCGCCAGATCCACGAGACCATGTCTGCGGCCATTGGTCGGCATCAACTTCAGCCGACCATCAGCGACAGCTTCCCGCTGGCTGATGCTCAAGCGGCCTTTAACCACCTGGCAGCAGGCAGCCATTTTGGCAAAATTGTTATTGAGCACTGACTAGTTTCGTCGTTAGCGGGGCCCAAACGCTGCTGCTTCCACCCCATTGGGCGCCTTTATGATCATTTCCCAGCGCCATTTATGGTTGGTTTAGAAGCCCTGTTTGGTGTTCCGAAGCCCCCTGCTGGCAACGGTCATTCACCAACGGCAAAAAATTTCGGTAAAACCCCCATAAAATGTTCGATCTAGCGCCTTCAGCAATTGGCATAGGCGGCAGAAGAAAATAGAATAACTGCTCTATTGTCAGACCATGGTTACCCGTTTATAGAAATCGGCAACGGCTAACCTCTGACACGAACAGATAGTTATCCGCACCTGCACCAATGGCAGGGCTGATGCTGACGAAAAAATAGAACCCCAAATTTAAGTTTGACGATGGCTTCGACTATCCAGCGGCAAGCACCAATAAGTGGAAAAAACCGAATGACTGACCAGACCAGCAACACCGAACTCGCCGACTGGGTCGCCGAAGTTGCCACCCTTACTCAACCAGACCAGATTCACTGGTGTGATGGATCACAGCAGGAATATGACGACCTTGCCGCCCAAATGCTCGACGACGGCACTTTCCTGCCATTAAACCCAACCACCCATCCCAATAGTTTTCTACATCGTTCAGATCCTACCGATGTCGCCCGTACTGAGCACCTGACCTTTGTCTGTACCACCGACCCGGAAGTCAGCGGCCCAAACAACCAATGGATGTCGCCTGCCGACGGCCATGCCAAAGTAGACGATCTATTTGCCGGTGCCATGAAAGGCCGCACCCTTTACGTGGTGCCTTATTGCATGGGACCACTAGAGTCACCGTTTTCCCGGTGCGGCGTCGAAATTACCGATAGCCCCTATGTCGCGGCGAGCATGCGCATCATGACCCGTATGGGCAGCGCTGCGTTACAGCGTATCGAGAAAGGCGGTCCCTTCGTAAAAGGCCTTCATTCCACCGGTGATTTGAGCCCGGATCGACGCTTCATCATGCACTTCCCGGAAGAGCTGATGATTAAAAGCATTGGCTCTGGCTATGGCGGCAATGCACTGCTGGGCAAAAAGTGTCACGCGCTGCGTATCGCTAGCTACCAGGCCCAGACCGAAGGCTGGATGGCAGAACATATGCTCATCGTCGGCATCGAAAACCCACAGGGCGAGATTCATTATGTCGCTGCAGCATTTCCTTCTGCCTGCGGCAAGACCAACATGGCGATGTTAATCCCACCTGCCGAATATGAAGGTTATAAAGTCTGGACCGTTGGTGATGACATCGCCTGGCTACACCCCGGCGAAGATGGCCGTCTCTGGGCAATCAATCCAGAAGCTGGGTTTTTTGGTGTTGCACCAGGCACGGGTATCGAAACCAATCCCAACGCCACCAACATGCTCAACAAAGACTGCATTTTCACCAATGTCGCCCTGACCGCCGACAATCGTCCCTGGTGGGAGGGGTTATCTGACGAAACCCCGGTAACCGATTGGCAAGGACAACCCTTTGACCCGGCCAACGGCAAAGCCGCTCAGCCAAATTCACGGTTTACGGTTTCGGCTAAACAATGCGCTAGCTACTCAGCGGAGGCCGATGCACCAGGTGGTGTGCCAATTTCAGCCATCGTTTTTGGTGGTCGTCGCCCTAACCTGGTGCCATTGGTGTTTGAAAGCAAAAATTGGCAGCACGGCGTACTGGTTGGCGCTTCGGTGGCCTCGGAAACCACCGCAGCACAAAGCGGCGCAGTCGGTGTCGTGCGTCGCGACCCGATGGCGATGAAACCCTTTTGCGGTTACAACTTTGGTGACTACTGGGGCCATTGGCTTGCCATGGGTGAAAAAGTCCCTAATCCGCCGAAAATTTTTCACGTTAACTGGTTCCGTCAGGATGAAGACGGTCAGTTTATGTGGCCTGGCTTTGGTGACAACATGCGGGTGCTCGACTGGATTCTAGAACGCTGCCGAGGCAATGCGGCCGCGGTTGAAACCCCGATAGGCAATCTACCAACCGAAGGTAGTATCAACACCAACGGGCTCGACCTCGACCCTGGAACCATGGCTAGTCTAAGCGAAGTCGACACCACTGCCTGGCGCAAAGAAATTGGCGAAATTGAGACCTACCTGCAAAGTTACGGCGATCGGTTGCCCAGCGCGCTGCAGGCCGAAGTTTCCCGAGTTCTCACCGAACTACAGACCCAGGCCGGATAACTGACACGCTAGTAACATCGCTTCGAAGCTGTAAATAACAACCGATGATTAACTAAGAGATGGGCATCATCGTGCCGTGGTTCTTAGCCTTGCTGATGTTTGGCATGGGGCTGGGATTAACGCCGGCTGATTTTTATCGAATCGGTCAGTTCCCTAAAGCCGCTGCGGTCGGATTAACCGGGCAGCTGGTTCTATTACCCCTGGCTGCGTTTGCAGTCGTCAGTGTCATTCCCATGCGACCAGAGTTTGCGGTTGGTCTCTGCCTGTTAGCGCTCTGTCCCGGTGGTGCCCTCTCCAATCTATTTACCCACCTGGCCCGCGGCGACGTTGCCCTCTCTGTGGCAATGACCGCGGTTTCCAGCATGGTCACTGTGTTCACCATTCCTGTTGGTCTTAATCTGGCCCTCGGCTATTTTATGGATGGCAGCAGCAGCATCTCGCTGCCGGTTGGCAAGACCGCATTACAAATCATGGTCATCACGGTGATACCAGTAGCTGCGGGCATGACCGTGCTGCGCTATCGACCAGAACTGGCAATAAAGGCCGAAATCTGGGTGCGCCGTGGCAGCATGGCTTTTCTGCCGCTGATCATCATCGGTATTCTCAGCGCGGAACAGGGCCAGTGGTTTAGCAATGTCATCACCGCGGGCGCCATCACCATCGGTTTCAATTTATTCACCATTGCCATGGGCTATTGCCTGGCCAGGGGCTTTAACTTATCAGCCCAACGGGTGAGAACCCTGGCCATCGAAGTCGGCGCCCAAAACGCCATGCTTGGCGTCACCATCGCTGTAACCCCCGGCATGCTCGGCATTCCTGCCGTTGCCATCGTACCGTCGGTTTATGCGGTAACCATGGTGTTCCTGTTGGCCTGCTACGTCGCCTGGCTATCTAAAATCCAGGCAACCAGCTGAAATAATTTATAAAAGCTGGGTTTTAACATTCTCCTCCAGCAGTGCCTTACCGCCTTCCAACCCACCCCGGTAGACCGAAGCAACAAAAGCCACGGCTGATTCCTCTGCCCCTGCTACTGGAATAAAATCGGCTGTCCAGATCACCCGTGTCGCGTCGCCTTCAGCAACAACTCTAAAACAGGAGCTGTAATCACTGAACGGCACCTCA
>JAHRWJ010000178.1 GCA_019090185.1 Immundisolibacteraceae bacterium | reverse complement strand
TTTCGGATCAGTGCAGCGTGCTGTTTGAGCGTAGCGAGTTCGCGCAAACCCGAAAAATCGCTGTCTTTGGGGGATGAGAGCGCTATTGGGGTGCCCTTTTCTTTGGTTCGTTTCTTTTGGGCAAGCAAAAGAAATGAACAATCGCTCCACATGAATTCTGACCTTAAAAGTATCCCCGTCCCTTTGCTGAAGCCATCTTGACTCAGGCAAGGGGCTGTAATTAGTCATGCTAAAAGGGCTTAACTTAGTGCCATTCGGGCGGGGGGAGGATATGACTCCTGGCATACAGCGAGCACGCATGCCACAGGAGCAAATTACTAAGCGGGAGTTTGCAGAACAATTATTCTGGGATGATGCTAATCGAGACTTAACCCAGCAACGGCCTTGTCAGGCGGAACCGTCACCCTGGCGGGCCAACCGATAATTACGCCTAAGTGGTCTTAGGAGCTGCTCCAGCGCATCAAGCAAATCAGCAGCCCGGTGTAGATGGTCAAACTGCTCAACCTTCGCCAAGCCGCCGGTGAGTACACGATGGTCCTGTAGCAAGCGGATCAGCTGGAATTGCTGGCTTTTACTCAGCCTGAAACATTGCAGGAATTGATCCAGGTCTAGGGTGTTTACCATGGAATCATCAGCAGAACTCAACTGACATTGAAGCGCGCTAATTAACAGACCAATCGGTTCAAGCGCAGCTTCGATCAACCCGGTAATCAGTGGCCCGTTGAGCTGGTCGATATTCGAATCACGATTATCTGAGACAACTTTGAGCAGCTGCACTGACTCCCCCAGCGCAAACCGGCAGGCGGTCACAAAATAACCACTGGCCTCCATATCAACTAGCTGATTCGCTGGATAGTCGGTGAGCGGCTTAGCGACGGTTAGCAGTGGCAGCAGGGGTAAGTCCAACGCCAGCATCTGCGGCGGATACCAACAGAGACCAGCACTCTGGTCAGTGATTTTTCCGGCCATGGCGACGCTGGCCAGTGGCAGGCTCTGATGACCGGCAATGCCGATGTTTACCCAACCTGTTTGACCGCCATCCGTTTCGCCAGCAGCAGCAGGGGGGCTAAGCCCTAGCGCCATGACCCCCGCAGCCATCGCTACGCTGCCAACTCCGGTCACTAGCAGTGTGATCTGGTCGTTACCGTAGCGACGGAATCCGGCTAGTGGCGGTAAACCCTTGAGTCGATAATGACTCACTAAAGGTTTAGCTTCGACCTGTAAGGCGACCATGATGTTAATCATGCGGGTCTAAGCTCGGTTCTCAGATGCCAGCTCGCCAGCGCTCAGTCGCGCCAGTGTCTCATTGAGGGTTTCAACCTCAGCTAGCCGACCACGTTTTTTGGCACCCGCAGCATAGACTTTTGTCTTACTGGCTAACATGTCGAGTGCTGCGCGATATTGATCCGAACTTAAGCCACCCGCACCCAAGAGTCGTTGCAGCGCACGAATCCGGAATCGGTCCATGCCCCAGAAAGCACGCGACAACTGATCCGCATGGCCGCCATATTTGAGAATCTGCGGCTCCACCACTAGCGCCACTGAATAGTGGGCGGTAATCCGTAACCAGAGATCATAATCTTCACAGGCGGGTAATTGTTCGTCAAACAGGCCAATCTGATCAAAAACAGAGCGATGAATCAGCACCGACGAGGGCGACATCGCACACAGGGGCAGACACTCTAAAAACAGGTCGCCCTCAGATTTAGCATGACGTTTGCCCTGATTAACCCGCCGGCCGTTACGAATCCAGATCTCTTCACAGTGACAAACCTTAAGCTCCGGGTCCTGGCCAAGACGACGAAACTGGCTCTCCAGCTTACCCGGCAGCCACTCGTCGTCGTTATCCAGCAATGCGATCCACGGTTGAGTTGCTATCCCAATACCGCTATTGCGGGCGCTGCTGACCCCACGGTTGGGCTGCCAGAGGTATTCAACCTGAGGATAACGTTTTTTTACCGCTACGCCGGTGCCATCGGTCGAACCATCATCAACCACAATCACCTGCCTAGGTTGCAGGCTCTGCTGATAGACCGATGCCAGGGCTCTTAATAATAGGTCACATCTATTAAAGGTTGGAATCACCACGGTGACGGCGTTTTCTAAGTCTGCCGGCGTCACTTCCACTGCACCTCAAGTTGATCACCGGTTTTGATAATCGCCTCAGTCGCCCCGCCTAAGAATTCAGGCACCAGGTTAATACCAAAGCAAATTTCACCCTGCGAATCTGTGCGAAATTCTCTTAATGTGGCTAGTGGCTCCCGAGCAGCATCGCGGACACCACTGCGCTGGTCTGTTGTAACCACCATGCAGCGCCCGCAGGGTTTGGCATTAATCAACCGCAAATTACCCAGCGTTAATGATGCCCAACGATCTTCTACAAACGGCTCTAGATCCAGGTCAGAATCAACCACCAGGTTAGGACGAAACCGATCCATTGAGACCGCCGGCACCCCTTTATTGGTTAATCGCTGATTCAACTCCCGTAGGGACGCCTGAGAGGTCAACAGTAATGGATACCCGTCTGCAAAGGCGAGATGACTTTTGTCAAACCCCTGCACCTGTCGAGGGCTGCTCAATGGCAGGTAAACCAACCGACAGGGACGTTCAAGCTCATCACTGAGCCACTGATTGACGTGCTGTTTTGCTACCAGAGCGTGGCATTTATCACCCCAAACGGTGACCTCAATCCTGGCGTCTGAATCGGCAGGTTTTTCAACCAGGCAGCTACGCTCAAAGCCCTGAGCACCACCCCCCCCTAACAGTAATCCTTGAGCTTGTTCGGTCACCGAAAGGCTCGCCATGCAGGGTAGTTGCCGCTGAGTCAGAAAACTACCTTTCGCATCAACCACCATCCAGCGCCGGTCTGCTTTGAGCCCAGCAGCCGCTATTTCAAAATTCGGCACGGTAAGACCACGAAGAGACTTCACCGGGTAACGAATCAGGTCACTACAAATAACTTTCACAACAGGTAATCAACCAGGGAATCAAGGGGCTCAGTTCATTCAATCAACTGACCCTATTGTGACAGTTACCGGCCATTAAAAATAACGTTTTGATACCGTAGGCAGTGATGTTTGTTCGTTAATAAGTGCTTACTAATATGGCCCGTCAAGACTACAAACCTGTGAGCCCAAACAGTAAAAAAGCCCATAAAAACAGATAAAAAACAAACACTTACCAATATAAAATCTTCCTATAACCCCAAGCCTAAGCCGCTAAAACCAATCAACCATAAATCCCCCCTAGAAAAAAACTTTTAGCCCTACTGTTCATCCAGTACCTATATGGCCTCGCTCTGCTTTCACCCCTCGCCATCCCCCGCTTTGCTCATCAAAACGGTTGAACCACCACACTAGCGCGGGCAAGATTGCCGACTACTGATCACATCATGGAGCGCCTATGAGTTTTAGTCTCACTGACACTATCGAGCTGCCCTGCGGCCAGATAGTGCCAAACCGGTTGATGAAATCGGCTATGACCGAAGGCCTCGCCGACCAGCGTGATCACGCTACCGAACGCCATCAGAATTTATATCGCAGATGGTCGCTGGGAGGTGCCGGTTTGTTAATCACCGGTAACGTCATGATTGACCGACGTCACCTGGAAAAAGCCGGCAACGTGGTTGTCGAAGATCATTCGAGCCTTGAATCTTTATCCGCATGGGCCAAAGCTGGTCAGGAAAATGGCAACCAACTCTGGATGCAACTGAGCCATCCAGGGCGTCAGTGCGCCAAACTCAACAATAAAAATCCGGTTTCTGCCTCTGATGTCCAGCTCCACCTGGCTGGCGGATTTGCCAAACCCCGCGCCCTGTTAGAAGCAGAAATAGAAGACGTCATTCAACGTTTTGCCACCAGCGCCAGCATTGCAAAGCAGGCTGGCTTCAGTGGGGTCCAACTCCACGCCGCCCACGGCTATTTAATCAGCCAGTTCCTTTCTCCCGTAACCAATCTACGCCAAGACCAGTGGGGGGGTTCACTAGAAAACCGAGCCCGATTGTTGCTAGCCTCGGTAGCAGCAACTCGCCAGGCGGTTGGCGCTGATTTTGCCGTGAGCGTAAAACTCAACTCTGCTGATTTTCAAAAAGGCGGCTTTACCCTGGACGAATGTGTCACCGTTGTCGAGTGGCTCAATGACGCCGGAATAGACCTACTGGAAATCTCCGGCGGCAGCTACGAGGCCCCCCAGTTGATGGGCTTTAGCGGCGATGCTGCTAAGACAGAGCTGCCTCCCAGGCAAAGTAGCCTTGACCGAGAGGCCTATTTCCTCAGCTACACCAAAGCGATTAGGGAAATCGCTAAGATGCCGATAGCAGTCACGGGTGGCTTTCGTAGCCGAACGACCATGATCGAAGCGCTGACCCATGGAGAGTTGGACATCATCGGCATGGCCAGGCCGTTCGCCGCTGATCCGGAAATTGCCCATAGACTATTAAATAATTCGGTGCAGGAAACAGCCGTGGTCGAGCGTTACAAACGCATCGGACCGGGCATGCTCGGCATTAATAGTCCAATCGGTATTATTAAAATGATCACCATGCAGGGTCAGGTGGGTTGGTTTGCTGAACAGATGAGTCGGGCTGCTGACATGCGACCACCTAACCCAGGCATCGGCATCGTACCGGCGATGGTGAAGATGGTGCGTACCGAAATGAAAGTTTCAAAAGCTCGGGAGTTTCAGTCATGAAATCTGCACAAGCTGGTCACCAACAAGCAACCACCGTTGAATGGGGCCATGCACCGACCCGTTTTGGCGAAGCCTTTATTACCTGGGAGGATGACAAAATAGCCAGCCTCGGTTTTGGCAAACCAGATCAGCCGATGATCAAACCAACGCCAAAAAAAGCCTCTCCTAACTGGCATCCAGTGGTTTTAAAGCAAAATAATCCTCGGGCTCTAAAACAGCTAAAAGCGCTTATCGAACAGTTAAAAGAACCCGCCATTGAATTACATGGCAGCCAATTCCAACTCGATGTTTGGGCGGCCTTGCGACGGATACCCAGAGGAGAGACCCGCAGCTACGCCGACATAGCCGATGAACTCAATTGCGCCAGCCCACGCGCCATTGGCCAGGCGGTGGGTGCCAACCCTATTGCCCTGATCGTTCCCTGCCACCGGGTTATTCGCAACAATGGCGGTTTGGGGGGTTATCACTGGGGGCTTGATATCAAACAAAAAATACTCGATTGGGAATCTGCGCAACCACGCATTAACCCTTGAATTCAGATGCCTAAACGCGGTTACTCAGTTAAACACCGGTCGACTACCCTGACATAAAGTAAAACGGAGCTTCCATTGCCTAATCGACTCTCCAATAAGGTCGCCATTATCACCGGCGCGGCCAATGGCATCGGTCGCACCGCTGCAGAGTTATTCGCCGTAGAAGGCGCTAAAGTGGTGCTCAGTGACATAGACGCTGGCGGCGCTGATCTTGCCAAACAACTGCAACAGCAGGGGCTCGATGTGGTTTGGCAGCCCTGTAATATCAGCAACGAAACCGAAGTCGCAGAACTTATCGAGGCCACCCTGAGCCAATACGGGCAGCTAGATATTCTCTATAACAACGCCGGCAGTGAAGCCGGCGATGGCAACCTGGTTGATCTGACAACGGATGACTGGGAGCGGCTGACCAATAACAACGCCAAAGGGGTTTTTCTGATGTGTAAACACGCTGTACCGGCCCTACTGGCCAGTGGCGGCGGCGCCATTGTTAGCACCGCCTCTATCGCTGGGCTGATCGGTGGCCCGGTGTTGCACCTCTACAGTGCCAACAAGGCGGCAATCATTTCATTAACCCGCTCGGTCGCAGCGACCTATGGCCGTCACGGTATTCGCGCCAATACTATTTGCCCAGGCTTTGTCCATACAGAGATGGTCGCACGACTAGGTGAAGGCGCGATTAAGGCTGGTGAGAAGATGTCACTGCTAGGACGGGGCGCACAACCGATTGAGATTGCCCAAACCGCGTTATTTCTGGCCAGTGATGAAGCCTCATTTATTACTGGCGTACACCTGCCCGTGGATGGCGGCGTCACCGCTGTTTAACCTGTTTGGCAGGGTTAAGGACGCTTACGTTAGAACGCCCAAACCCGCCATAGCGGTTAGTAACTTCGGATGATCCTGGTAAACAATGCCACTCAGGCCACGACTCGTGGCCCGTTCAACATTGTTCGGATTATCGTCGATGAAGAGTGTCTGCTCGGCCACCGTCTTTACCAGACCAACCACCCGATCAAACAGCAGTGAATCACGCTTGCACTGGTGCAGGTGATAGCTATTAAACAGGTAATCAAAATGGACATCGAGCTGATGTTGGCTGATGATCTGATCGAGCCAGTCGGTATGGTCACTGAGAAGCGCCACCGTGATCCCACTGTTACGTAATACTTCGATCAATTTGAGCATCGGCTGACGAATTTCAGATTGGCTGATGATCGCCTCGCGCAGCTGAGCAGCGTCACCTTCAATTTCGGTCGACGCTGTCAATAGGTCCCAAAAAGCTACCTCACTACCCTGGCCTGTTACATAACCCGATTTGAGTAATGCCCGCATGCCCTGGCGAGCGAGCTCTTCCACAGGCAGATCCGAGGCGCTCGACATCTGCGCCAAACCCAATCGAAAGCCTGGCTCCGCTATCACGCCATCAAAATCAAAAATAACTGTCTTTATCGCCATACGGAGAGCTTTTTGGGTTGTAGGAAAATCCGGGATTATTAACTCAGGTTGGTGTCATCACGCCAGGTTCATTATCTCAGATTGATCAACAGACCTGAGCCCTTTCGAGCGATAATTAAGCCACCGCGCGATTGACCGCCTGCACCAGTTCAAAGGCATCAAATGGCTTGCGCAGTACTACCAGGTCACCGGTACGCTCCGAATTAACACGCTCCTCATAACCACTGACCAGCTTGATATTTTGTGCTGGGGACTGCTCAGCAAGTATCTCCACCAGCCGGTAACCATCCATTACCGGCATGATCACATCACTCAACACCAGATCAAAATCCTGTTCCCCAAGCAGCTCCAGAGCCTGCTCACCATTTTCAGCAACCTCTACTGAGTAACCGACTTCGGTTAGCACTGTCTGTTCGAGATCACGAAGTGCGGCTTCATCCTCAACAATGAGCACCCTGCCACCGGGATATTCTGCGGCACGCTGCTGATCATTATTTGTCTGTTGTTGCTCCGGCGCAAAACTTTTTTCTTTACAGCGGGGAAAATAAAGCTCCACTGATGTGCCCTGGCCCGGCGAGGACTCGATCGCAATGCCACCACCGGCCGACTTAATCATGCCGTACACCTGGCTCATGCCGAGACCACTGCCGATTTCAGGTCTTGAAGTGAAAAACGGATCGAACACCCGGCTCTGGGTGGCCTCATCCATGCCAATACCATCATCAATGACCGTGACAGTGACGTAATCGCCGGGCACCAACTCCAGCGCCTGGGCACGAACCACGCCGAGGCTACAGTTTCGGCTTTTAAGCACCAAACTACCCTGTAGTTCAATCGCGTGCATCGTGTTAACGGCAAGATTCAAGACCGCATCTTCAAAATCACCCGGATCGATGTTAACCGTCCATAGGTCACCCGCACAATCGAGACTCAACGCAATCCGGAAGGTCAACGTTTTGCTGAGCATCTCTTTGCTACTGATCAGCAAATCATTCAGGTTTACGGTTTTTGGATCACCTGGAGAGCGCCGAGAAAACGTTAATAACCGGCGGGTCAATTCACTGCCGCGCTTGCCTGCGTGGACAATCCGTTCGATTTTCGAGGCCATTGCAGCATCACCCATTTCCTGGGCCTGCTCGCCCAACAGCTCTGCATAGCCCAGTATGACCCCCAGCATGTTATTAAAATCATGGGCGATACCGCCGGTCAATTGCCCCATCGAATCGAGCGCCTGACTACGCCGAAGTCTTTTCAGCTGCGCCTTTTCCTCGGTGATATCCAGGAATGAGCAGACAAATCGAGGCAGACCCTTGTCATCATCGGACAAGGTCGCCACTGACAGTCTTATCCAGATTTTTTTGCCATCCTTACGCAGCACTTCCTGTTCGTGGGTCTGCCGACTATGTAAACGATAATCCAGACCAAGGTTTTCGACTAAATCCGCGCCACGCAGCAGCTGATCGCCGACGATCAGGGTAGAGACATTAATGCCTCTGAGTTCATCAACCCCATAACCCAAAATTTCTTCTGCTGCTCGATTATTAGCGCTGATGCGCCCGCCGGTCTCTATCGTCAAAACACCTTCGACTAACCGATCAAGCAGCTGCTTTAGTTCGTGCTGATGCTCACTCAATCGCTTATCAGCAGCGCGACGTTCTACCGTTTCCATAGCCAGCGCGACCAGAGTGGATATTGAAACGGCAAATTCAATTTCATCTTCATGCCACTCTCGCCGGCTCAGAGAATTGACACGGATAACACCAATCAACCTGCCAGATACTTTGACCGGCACATCCAGTATAGAAACAATACCCTGAGGCTGATAATAGGGCACCGCGAGCTGATGAAGTTCATCGGCTTGATCGACATCAGCAAAACTCAGTATGCGCCTGTTTCTTAACGCCCTGAAGTAATCCGGAAAGTCCGAACAGACCAGCTCGGTCAGGGGTTCATTGGCGACGTGAGTCGATACATTTTTACCGCGACAGACTAGTCGCCAGGGTCCAT
>JAHRWJ010000177.1 GCA_019090185.1 Immundisolibacteraceae bacterium | reverse complement strand
ATGCAGGTAATAGCGGGGCTATTGGCTAGTTTTGCAACAAAAAAGCTGGATGTTCTGAGGAAGCAGATGCGAATTCAGAGTTTTTCAGAGGTTTCCCCAGGTAACACTACCGGATTAGCCTCAAATCGGCTAAACCAAAAACAGAACAAGCGTTTCCACAATAATAAACGGCTCCAGGGTATCTGCTTATGCAACAGCTCGAACAGCTAAACCAACTCCTACCCTGGTTAACCCCATTAACTTTGCTGCTCGGGGCCATCACGCTGGTGTTGCTGGCCCTGCTAATCCAGCAGCGGCGGCGTCAGCACCTTTATGATCAGCAGATCAGTCGACTGACTAGCCTGCTAGAGCAAGCCATTGGCCGTTCATCCCATCTGCCGCTTGAAACCATCACCTTAGGTCAAGGTTTGACTGAGCTGATGAAACCGATCAGCCGCCTGCTCGAAGCCCGCGCACATGAGGGTAAGGATCACCATCAGACCTTAAAACAGATGGCCCGTGGTCTCAATCACAACATGAACAACCTGCTGTTTGGCATATTGGGGGCCGCCCAACTGATTCAGCGCCGAACCAAAGATGCCGAAATTTTAAGCTGGGCCGGGGTAGTCCATAGCGACGGCCAGCAGCTGACCGAGGTGATCAAAGAACTCACCGAAGCGGTCACCGAGCAGGTCGATCACACCCCTGAAACGATTGCTGTCAATCAGAGCATCTCTACCCTGCTGACAGCACAGCAACTGATCTGGCAACAATCCGCCGAAACCCAGGGCTGCCCACTGGAATTTCACACCACCCTTTGTAGCGATTCCAGCTATATCCGCGCCAATGGCAGTGGCATCAGCAAAATGTTGAAGCATATCCTGCAAAACGCAGTCGATGCGACCGCTAGCGGGGGCAACATCTGGATTCGTACCTTTCATCCGAACCCAGAAGAAATAACCATTGAAATCCGTGATGACGGGGTCGGCATGGATGCCACCACACGGCGGCGCGTGTTCGACCCGTTTTTCACCACCAAACACAAACTCGGCACAGGTCTGGGGCTTTCCACCGTATTAACCACCGTATTGCAATGGGATGGAACCGTGTCGGTTAGAAGCGAACCCGGTCACGGCGCCACTTTCACGGTGACTTTCCCGGTTACCGATAACCCGCTCCAGTCGACCACCATTACAGAAAACAACCTGCGTCACGCGCGGGTAGTTGTGGTTGATGACCAGGAAGCAATCGGATCGGTGATTGCTAGCGCCCTCAGTGAGCGCTTTAACATCACCGTGTTTCAGGACGCCGAAAGCCTGCTCAAGGTGTTTGTCCCCGGCCATTGGGATATCGCCATGATCGATCTGGGTTTACCTGGCTTGCCTGGAGACCGACTGGCCGAGCTGCTGCATCAGCAGGATCCCAACATCATCCGCATTCTAATGACCGGCTGGGTGCTTGCCGACAACGACCCCCGCCGCCGCCAGTTTGAGCACTATTTGCAAAAACCGGTTACACACATTGCTCGCCTCAACCAGTTTCTGGATGAGGCTTTGTCTGGCCAGGAGCCACGGCACTAGCAAGCTGCATAGGTCCACCAGCGGTGATCACTTCCCCGGTTTAGCCAGCATTTCAAATTCACAGACCAGGTCGGCTGCCGACAGCTCACTACCTTGTTTCAGTGGTAGTCGCTTAACTTTGCCATCACGCGGCGCAACGATAATGTTGAGCATTTTCATCGCTTCGGTGGTCATCAGTTTTTCTCCTTCGACCACGTCATCGCCTTCAGCCACGTGTAACTCGACAATCACACCCTGCATCGGCGCACCGATCTGGTCCGCATTCAACGGGTCTGCCAGTTCATGACGCTCTACCTGGGTCTCTGCATTGCGATCAAGCGCTTTGATATTGCGACGGCGACCATTGAGTTCAAAAAATATCTCCCGGTAACCATCCTGTTCCAGCTGACCAATCGCGACCAGTTTGAAAATCAGTGTTTTTCCGGGCTCGATATCAATAGCGCGCTCTTCACCAATGTTAAGGCCATAAAGAAACTCCGCCGTATCGAGCACTGAGAGGTCACCAAAGCGTTGCTCAAACAGGATGTATTCACGAAATATTTTCGGATATAAAGCCGCAGAGACGACTTCCTGAGGGGTTGGAGTTCGCCCCATTAATCCGGCCAGCTCCTCTGCATCGCTATCAAAATCCCAGTCATCTAACAGCTCACCGGGTCGGACGCTAATCGGCTTTAAGTCTCCGCAAACCACCTTCTGCAGAGGCGCCGGAAAGCCACCATCGGGTTGCCCCATCATGCCGCTGAGCAAGCTCACAAACGAATCTGGAAACGCCAGGTCATGGCCCTGTTGTAGCACCTGATCCGGTGTCAGTTCGTTCTGCACCATGAATAGCGCCATGTCACCTACCGCTTTTGATGACGGCGTCACTTTAATAATGTCGCCGAGCATGTCATTGACCGTACGGTACATTGACCTAACTTCATCCCAACGCTCACCCAACCCCATCGACACCGCCTGTGGCCGAAAATTGGAATACTGGCCGCCAGGAATTTCATGCTCATAAACATCGGCGGTGCCGGCCTTCAGGCCACACTCAAACGGCGTATAAAGGGTTCGTACCTGCTCCCAGTAATCCGCCAGTTTTTGCAAAGACTTGCTGTTAAGCCCGGTGTCACGTTCGCCACCTTGCAGGGCCGCCTGCAGTGCATTTAAAGACGGCTGAGAAGTCATACCAGACATCGAACTCAGCGCCGCATCAACCACATCAACCCCGGCTGCCGAGGCCGCTAACAAGCTCGCTACGCCATTGCCGCTGGTGTCGTGGGTATGCAAATGCACCGGAATGGTCAGCGCGTCTTTAAGCTCGGTAACCAGTATTCTGGCGGCTTCAGGTTT
>JAHRWJ010000176.1 GCA_019090185.1 Immundisolibacteraceae bacterium | reverse complement strand
GTGCTGGTACTGACACCTTCAATGTACAAGCTGCGGGAAGTATCAATAACCTCGATGGTAACGGTGGGTCAGATTCGGTAGCACTTAACGGCACTGTGTCGGGTGCTATTTCCGGTGCAACGATGGCCATTACTTCTGCGGCGGGTATTGGCTCTACCGGCGATGCTCAGGATATTCAGGTAGTCACGCTGTCAGTTAACGCCAATGGCAATGTGTTTCTAAATGAAACTAACAACCTGCTGATTGATAGCATTAATGTTGGTGCTAATGAGCTGAGGTTGACTGCCGGTGGATCACTTAACGACGCAACAGCGGGCAATGATAATGTTGTCGATATAGCTGCCAGTGCCGCTACGCTGCGAGCTGCAACAGGAATCGGTAATGTTGCCCGACTTGAGATAGTCACCACAACCATCGATGCTGAAACCACGGCTGGTGACATTGACTTAGCGGGTAACGGCACCTTGCAAGTTAATAATTTATCGGCTGCAGCTGGCGCTATACAGCTGTTCACGGTTGGCGATTTAATCATCGGGCAAGGTAACCCTGATATTAATATCGGTGGTTCCAATGCTGCTTTAAATGTGGTTTCGGCTAACGGGGAAGTTCGGTTAGCTGCGGATCCTGGACAAACAGGCAGTTTTGATCTTGTCCAGCAAGGTGGTATTGCCTCGACTAATGGCCCTGTGATTTTGCTAGCAAGCGGTAGTGTGCTGGCAAAAAACCCTGATACGGTTATTTCGGTGGCCCAGGCGCCGTTTGTAATAGATGCCCCCAGCGTAGAATTGGTGGCACTGCAAGGTTTTATCGGTAGTACCGACGGGTTGAAGCAGACGGATGCGCCGGCAACCACAGCCAATGAATTTTTTGTCAGTCAAGGTGGAACTGGTGAGGCTTTTCTAATTGCCAGTTTTGCTGCTGTGTCGGCAGCGACCTCTAATTTTCAGCTAGATTCACTATTTGGCGGCGTTGTTAATACCATTTTTGGATCATCTGCAGTGACTAACTCTGCGGCTGCCCAGGCGTCTGCAGCCGCTGGCGAGTCACAAAGTGATGATGCCAGTGATGATGGTTATATTGATCCTGCGCTCTACGATCTTGCTCTGAATATTTTTGACATTATTGGGCCAGGGATTTCATTACCTGCTGATCAGCTAGAAGAGGAGGCCTCTGGTGGTGATTTGGGGGATGACCTGGGGGATGAAGGTGATGTTGGCTTAGAAATTCCTGAGTTCGGCAGCGATGAAATCGTTGATGATTTCGGTGAATTGGATGTGGGTACGGAATCCGATTTAATTGAAGAAGAATTGGGACAGGATCCGATTGACCCTGGGTTTGACGAGAGCTTTGATGATCAAATTTTTGATTTGGCTCCCGAATTTGAAGAGCAGGATGAGGGTGATGTTTTTGACCTGGAAGAGTTTGATGAGGAACTCAATGACCAGGATGAGGACGATGACGAGGACGATTTTGACGAGGAATTTAATCTAGATGACCTGGATATATTGTCGTTGAATGAATCCTGGAATCGAGGGTTTGACTACCCGCTGAACGTTTATGCTGACAACCAGAATTTTTGGGGCAAGACGGTTGTAACACTGCTCATTGCGGACGCAGGGGCCTGAGCGGGTGGCGATAGAAAAAACTTGTAAATTGAGCCCGATGGATAACCGTGTTGGTTTAACTCCTTGCCGGTGACTGTTACAGGTAATCCGTTACTGTTTGGGAAAACGACGGTTCTTGATAGCAGAAAGCACCTCGACTGGACGATCAATCAGTCAGGTGGCTTTGAGCACTGTCGGGCAAGTCGGTTTTTGCCGATAACCCTGAGTGAATTCCCCAGGGTCGCCTTAGAGCAGCCCATTGTGTTTGTTACTGACCAAAGTCTCATTGTGCCGATTGGGGTATTAGGACTCAGCGCGGACAGAAATTTGTTTGTTGCCGATGATGGCGGGTGGAGTGGCCGCTATAGTCCCGCTTATGCCCGTATGTACCCGTTTATCCTTGCACCCAGGCAAGGTCAGGACGGTTATTCAGTCTGTATTGATGAGAACTATCCGGGATTCAATCAGCAGCAGGGCATGAAGCTGTTTGATAAGGATGGATCTCAAAGTGGTTTGTTGCAGGAAGCGGTCGCTTTTGCAACCGAGTATCAGCGTCAGCGAGAAGAGTCGTTGAAGTTCACTGCCAGGATTCAGGCGCTTGGGTTGTTAGAAGTGTCTAAATTTTCGTTTGGCGGTGAAGCAAAAGAATCGGTTGGCGGCTTCATGACGATTAACCGAGATAAGCTTGCTGGGTTAAAAGAAACCGATGTGATGGAGCTATTTGGCCAAAAATCGCTGGAGCTTATTCACCTTCAATTAGCCTCACTTACCAATTTTGAGCAACTGACGTTGCTGGATAAAAAAGCTGCCTCAGCCCCTGCCGAGAATTAACCGAAAAGAGTGATTAAATTTGGATGGGTTACTCTTTGCCGGCAAAGGCTGGCCAGTAAAAGAGGGTTAGTGGAGGCGGGGATTTAAGCGCTGCTTCTCAATCGAGTAATTGTCGTGGCAAGCGGAACTGGATGGTCTCTTCCACGCCTGGGTGCAGGCTAACTTCGGCCTTAAATTTTTGTTGAAGTTCAGTAATTACCCCAGTAACCAACTCTTCAGGTGTCGAAGCACCGGCACTAATACCGACCATGCTGACCCCATCGAACCAGGCTGACTGCAGTTCTGCCGCGGATTGAATACGGTATGCAGTGACATTTTTGGCACTGGCAACTTCCTTGAGACGGTTTGAGTTCGAGCTGTTGTCAGCGCCGATAATCAGCACCAGCTCGACCTGGTCGGCGATAGACTTCACCGCGTTCTGACGATTCTGGGTGGCGTAGCAGATGTCCTTGATATCGGGTCCAGTGATGGTTGGTATTTTTAGTATCAGCGCGTCTAGAAGCGCTCGGGTATCGTCTATAGAAAGTGTCGTCTGGGTGACGTAGGCATAGCGCTTATCAGCGGCGTCGGGCAGTGCGTTGATATCCTCGATGCAGTCGACGACATGGAATTTTTTTAAGTTGCCGCAGATGCCATCGACTTCCGGGTGCCCCTGATGGCCGATAACGATCACCTCATAGCCCTCTTTTTCATACTGCTGGCTTTGTAAGTGGACTTTGGTGACCAGGGGGCAACTGGCATCGAGAATCTGCAGCTGTCTCTGCTGTGCGTTGCCGACAACCACCTTGGAGACGCCGTGTGCACTAAAAATAGCGTGGGCTCCCAGGGGGATTTCTTCCAGGGTCTCTACGAAAATCGCGCCCTTGGCGGTTAGGTCCGCCAATACCTTCTGGTTATGAACGATTTCATGGAGTACATAGACAGGCGCCCCGTAGCGTTCAAGAGCCTTGTCAACAATGTCTATGGCCCTTACTACGCCAGCGCAAAAACCTCTTGGTTGTGCAAGTAAAATTTTCATTTAAACCGTTCTCAGGGCCGATGGTGGTACGTTGGGCAGGCCTCTGGTTAATATTTTGACCAATTGCTTAAGGGTTCTGTCGTGGTGTGCGCCAAACCTCACGAACAGGGCGCTTAACATCACGCTACGGCGTGAAATCTTGATCGAGCTGCCGTCCGGGTCTGCAGAGTTGTTATGGATTTTTCGCAGGGTCAGCAGTGCTAATAGCAACGGAAAGACCAGAAACTGACGAATTTCCTTTTCTTGTCTGGGGATGGTCAGGGCATAGTCCAGGGCGCTGCCGAGGTGATGGCGGGTAACACCAATCAGGTGCTGCATACCGGCGGTCAAAGAGGGGTTGGCATTCATCTCTTTAAGGTCGTTGAGATCATAACCATAGCGGCTGAACAGGTCCTGTGGCAGCCAGCAGACGCCACGTTTTTGATCCACCCAGATATCTTTGAGTATGTTGGTGAGCTGTAATCCCTGGCCAAATGAGAAGGCGAGTTTGGTTAATGCTTCTCTGCGATGGGCTATTTTTTCAGAGTAATCGCAGAATAGTTTAGTGAGCATTTCACCGACCACGCCGGCGACGTAATAACAGTAGCTGTTGAGTGTTGCCATATCAGGCAGCCCACTGGCACTCAGGTTTTGCTGAAACTCCGGCATCCCGGTGGCCATACTTGAAACGCAGGTGTTGATCGCTTCGACCTGACCGCTACTGAGTTGACGGGTGATATCCAGAACCTGGCCAGTATTTGCCACCAGGTCGCGTTCACCTTCAGGGGTGTTGTTGCCCAGTTGCTGAGCAAGTTTTGCGGCGTAGCTATCGCTACCATCGGCACCATTGACCAGGTCGATTAACTGCCGGGAAAATTGGGCCTTGTCATCATTGCTAAGGGCTTCGTCGTCCTCGATAGTGTCGGCAATTCTGCACAGCAAATAGGCGTTACCGACCGCTTGTTCGAGTTTTTCCGGTAGTAAGGGGATGGTCAGTGCGAAAGTTCTGGAGACTTCACCCAGGGCCTTTTGTTGATATTCAATATCTGCTTTCGAGATTGCCTGGGGGACGGCGGTATTCATGGGTTTGGTCATGCAGCTCGCCCATATGTAAGGGTATTAGAAGTGATGGAATATCTGCTGAGGGCCAACTGTTTGACCGATCAACACCGTGGTTGCCAATGATATAGTGCGCCGGCTTTTTTAGGGTGGTTATTTGGTTCGAGCTACCGAAGTTTGGTGTGCTGACGACGGTGACATCAGGCGTGATTGGTTACATAGAGAACGTAGATTTGGCGGCAGTAATGCAAGCTTGTGATGATTTGAGGATGTGTAGAAATTGAATTCCCTGGCGGGTGCGATTGATCAGGCGTTAGTGCCGGTGATGGCGGTTATTTTTTGTGGTTATATATGGCGACGATTAACGCCCGCTGGGATAGATGCGCTACTCATGCGGCGGGTGTTAGGCGCGTTGGTGATGTATGTCACCTACCCGGCGCTGGCATTCAGTGTGATTTCACATGCAGACCTGGATACCGAGATGCTATGGGTGCCTGGTCTGACCATCATCAGCATTGTCGCCGGGGTTCTGTTAGGTCGTTTAGTGGCGCCGCTAGCGGGTCTGTCTGGCCGGGCAGAGATTGGCGCGGTGATACTCGCTTGTGGGTTTGGCAACCTGATTTCGATGGGGATCCCGGTGG
>JAHRWJ010000175.1 GCA_019090185.1 Immundisolibacteraceae bacterium | reverse complement strand
TTTTAAATAAGAGTCCATCCGCCCAGGGCCTGATTCCTTGAGCCGAAACAGCTTGGTTCATCGCCGCCATTAAAAAGCCCGCCGACAACGCATCTATAACGTCATCGGCGGGCAATAGTAGCGGACAGAACGACCGACTAACTACTGATAAGCGTCGAACAAACCGATAGCAATTCCTCGGCAAACCACTTTAATCCCTGCAACACAGGCTTTTTGGGTCTGCAGATCATCTGCATCGATATATGCATCCAACATTCTCAGCCCATCATTACCGTGCTCCATTTCCACTTCCCCGCCGTGGATATCAAACCATTCCGTATCTTCTTGGCTAAGGCCATAGTGCTCAATCACTGCGCTGCCCATACCACCGAAAATTCGGGGTGTTACAGTTTCAATCCCGACAGCCAGTGCTGCCATGCCCTCTATCCAGGGCCGGTGATAACAGTAGGCTTCTAAAACCATGCGTAGGGAAACCATAAAATCATCGACGTCGTAATCCCAGTCCGGACCATTGACGATAGCCTCGCCATCACCACCAAGTTTGGTAATCGCATGGGCCAGCATAAACGGATGATCACGTTCAATGAATGCGTTCTCAAGCAAAGCTGCCTTTACTTTATGGTCATTTTTTGGCGCTCGGGCCGCCAGCGCCGCCACGTATTCGGGAAATCCGGTAATCACCCAGCAGAGGTCCGATAATAACTTGATCAGTTTTTTACGGGGAAAGGTACCCGCACGGATCTGATCCATCACCGGGTGGTTAAAGCCTTCCTCGGCAAGCGGCACTAGCAGCTCATCGCGGGTTTCTATTAACCATGCGCCTTCAACATCGATCAGATAGTTGGACGCTTCCATTGCAGCTGTAGACATGATGTTTCCTCCTCAGGAAATTAACAGAACTTCACTTTTTGAAAGAGTTACCTTCGTCCCTGAAATTGACACTCCAGCGGTCACCTTACTCCTGGACCTAGAGCAATAGGACTGCAATAGCTAGATCTGAACCAAATGGCAGAACAACCTTCAAAACTTAACCAGGTTGTGGGTTACCCGAATCCCAATCTCTTAACAAACCCAGGTCAGCTAGCAAAATCTAATTGACCGATGTCTTGAAAACATTTTCTTTCAATATCTTTATTGGAGTCATATTGGTAATACTGTAAAAGCTCTGTGATGTACTGCTCTGGCCCAGCACGGGCTTCAACCAACACAGTTTCCTCCAGCAACACTCGCATTTGCTCAAACATTGCCAGCGCTGGCCCCAGGTCAGGGAACGCCAGGCCAGCGCCATCATATTCACGATGGGCCGAATAGTCGTTACGAAAGCTCGAGATCTCACACCGAAATTCATTCAGCCTGCGCGCATCTAAATTCGACGCGCTGTCCAACCGCGATGAAACCCGCGCGGTACCAAATTGACGACCTAGATCTCTGAGTCGGTCACCACCAAACAGTTCGAGGTAGTGGGTCGGGTCATCGAAATCACCATTAAACAGCTGGCACCAAAGAAAAATGGCCCGTTGCCCATAACAGTTGCGGGTAAACATCCAGAATTCACCACTTTGATCGGAAACACCATCCCAATACCGAGTCGCATGGATACCCATAAAGGCAACTTGCTCAATCTGCCAACGCAATGCCCTCTGGGTTTCACTGAGAATCATATTACAACTCGGACTCTGGATACGGCATCAAAGCTAGCTTCGGATTGAGGTACCCAGCCACCGTATAGAGAAATCGTTACATGATCATTCCAGGTCATCATCAAGCAGTTCAACTCTGTCGGTTAGCACATTCCCTGTTGGTTAAAAAGCCGCCTAGACACGGCACAAAAACTCAATAAATATTACTTACCGGCCGCAGGAATCATCTTCTCAAACAGATCTACTCCGGCTGGAAAGCTGGTTCGCTGCTGGGCAGATCGAACCCAGCCATGGTTACGAATCTGAAACCAATTCGGGTCATCAAAACTACCACCGGCGATACCGCGGGCTCCAGGAAAAAACTCGGCGGTCCAGCTCACGGTCGATCCGCAATTAGCACAAAATTCCATATCCCCAAAGCGACCGCTTTCATCAGACTCAAATCGGTATAGTTTTCGTTCCCCATCATTAAACTCGACTTGTTCTTCCTTAAAATAAGTCGAAATACCAAACGAACTACCGGTTCGTTTCTGGCAATTGGTGCAGTGACAAATATTGGCTCGAAATGGTTGTCCGGAAACCCGGTACCGCACAGCGCCGCAAAAACAGCCACCTTCATGAATCGTGTCGCTCAATGTTACTTCCTGGTCTGATTCAGTTATAAACTAATGATCGGAGCCGTCGGAATTACTAATCCCTATTCTGGCCCATCAATTCCCGCCAGCGGCGCAGCGGCGCATGGGCACCTACCTCAGCATCCCCTCGACCGCTGACGACTGGATCAAGACCCATTTTTTTAGCTTCTTCATCAGGCCCTTCAATCACCGAGGCGTTACCACGTGCGTAACCCTGTTGCCATTTGACAGACTTACCTTGAAAACCCCGCTGGCAAGATTCCATCACCACTTGATCATCCGGTGTCGCCAACCCGGCGGGACCGAGAAAGTCCTCGAACTGCCTTAAACGCAAAGCTCTCGCCTCTGCCGGTTCACCTTTCGGCGCTATGCAATAAACCTCTACCCGGGTTTTATCAACTGCAATGGGGTGCATGATGCGCAATGTGGTTGATGATTGGTCCATCAACCAGAGATTGGGAAACAGCAACTGAAAACGCACACAATCAATTAGCCAATCGGCCCGTTCCTTATCAAACTTCTGTTCCAGATATTCACGGGATTGGGCCAATGGACGATCTTCGCCGTTAGGCATCCAGGCCCAGGCGGTGCCGTGACCATGGCCCAGGTCATAAACCGCGCCTGGCAGGTCTTTCATCTGACTAACGTCGATGGTTTTAAGCGCATCTTTAGGACCATCACCCCGACGCGCAGCTAATGCAATATAGCCGGTATGCACTGGAAAAAAATGATAGCCATCCGGGTTTTCGAGCTGAAGTTTCCAGTTCGAGGTCGTGGTGTAGTGAACCCCACCTTTGAGCACTTCCA
>JAHRWJ010000174.1 GCA_019090185.1 Immundisolibacteraceae bacterium | reverse complement strand
GACACGTTGGAGCCCGCATCTGGTTCGGTAAAGGCCCCTGACCAGAGCTCACCACCGATCAACTTCGGAATGTAGTTCTGTTTCTGCTCTTCACTGCCACCTGACATCACCGCGCAGCCGCCAAATACCGGGCCACCGACAAAGATCATCGAACCTTCACAGGCGCCGGCCTCACCCAGTGCTTCGGAAGCAACACAGAGATCAAGCATGCCCATGCCGCTGCCACCGTACTCTTCTGGCAGGCTGATGCCGAGCAGACCCTGCTCGGTGACTACATCCCAGAACTCACGGGGAAAACGCTCTTCGTCTTCAATACCAGCCCAATACTCTTCGGGAAAATCACCGGCTATTTTCTGACACAAATCACGCAGAATTCTCTGCTCTTCAGTAAAATCAAATTCCATGATTTAGACCTCGGTGGTGAGTTTGTAACTCTGGGTACCCGGCTTGAATTCACGTTTTTTAAAGGAAGCCAACGCTGTACGGACCCAATCATCATTGGTCTCTCTGGAGAGTTCCCAAAGTTTGGCCATTTCGTAATCAATAGCTGGCTCAAAATCCATCCAGATGACTTTTTCGTAAACTTCTTTGGTTTTGGTCAGCACGATCCGGCCTTTACTGGTCAACAGGCCAACCACTCGCTCACACTCAGCGTCAAGTTCAGCCAGTGGCACTGCACGGGTAACGTAACCAAGCCCTACGCCCTCAGCACCGGTGAAGGTCTCGGCAGTCAGCGCATAGTAAAGCGCCTGTTTTCGGGCCGGAATGTTATTAGCGTAGGCCCAGGTAGTGCCGCCGCCTGGGAAAATACCAAAGTTAACTTCTGACAGACCCCAGACCGTATCTTCTGCAGCCAGCACGATGTCACAGATACCAGCCAGCTCCATACCACCGCCGAAACACCAACCATTGACCTTAGCAATGGTGACCGCTGGACAGTTTTTTACCGCCGTGAACCAACCAAAGCCATTGGTGTTGATCTCTTCCATTTTTTCAGGATCATCGAAGGGCTCCAGAAAACACTGCTCTAGATCCATGCCAGCACAAAAAGATTGGCCCGCGCCGGTGATGACCAGCACCTTAACCTTTTTCCAATCCATGGTTTTCATGATCTGATGCATTTCCGCATGCAGCGCAGGGCTCATGCAGTTCTTTTTTTCAGGCCGGTTCAGGGTGATCGTAGCCACATAATCGGCTATTTCGACAATGACGTTATCGTAAGTGCTCATTTTATTTCCTCTTTAAAGTGTCATTAGAATCAATGTATTAAATTATTTTTTTAATATTATTTATTGCTCATGCCAGCCAGAACCAATCATTTTTATAAAACTTATTTTGGTTAACTTCGCGGTGAGTTAGGTCAACAATCATACCGGTAAAGCGAGTTTTTTTAGAGTAGCCATATTTTTCAATTTATGCGCATAGCCACGCCACCAAATTGATTGCCACCTGTAGTCCGGTTTCAGGCAAACTGCCAAGCTGCTGAATTTAGAATCTTAACAAGAAAAGCCGGGGCGTTATTAAGAGTCAGTTGGTGCTAAAAACCAGAACTGAGCTTTTGGCAGCGCCGGGTAGAGGATTTATTACTCAGAGGATCTGGAGGGATTTCATGAGCACAACTACGATTATCAAAGGCGGTCGAATCATTGACGGCACCGGTCGACCAGGGTTTATCGGTGACCTGGCAATGCAAGGCAGTGTCATTACCGCGATCGGCACCGACCTTGGAAACGAGGGCATCATTGTTGACGCCAGCAATCGGGTGGTCACCCCTGGGTTTATCGACCCCCACACCCACTATGACGCGCAAATTTGCTGGGATCAAACCCTAACCAGCTCGGCGGCCCACGGCGTCACCAGTGTGGTGATGGGTAATTGTGGCGTTGGCATTGCCCCTTGCAGACCCGAATCACGCGACATCACCACCAATGACCTGGTTAATGTCGAAGCCATCCCCTACGACGTTCTCAAGGCCGGCATCACCTGGGACTGGGAAACCTATCCAGAATTCATGCAAGCGGCTAGTAACCGTGGCAGCGCTATCAATCTTGGCTTTCTGGTACCCCTGTCCGCCCTGCGACATTATGTAATGGGCGAACCTGCTTTAGAGCGTGCGGCTAATTCGGCCGAAATCGCACAGATGGTCAGACTGCTTGCCGAGGCGATGGAAGCCGGCGCGCTGGGGTTTAGTTTTACCGTACTCAGGCAGCATATTGGTTTCGGCGGTCGCCCGCTCTGCTGCCGGAATGCCAGTCGGGATGAATTGAAGGCATTAGCCCACGTGCTACGTGATTGCGGCCGTGGGTTAATCCAGGTGGCCTGCGGCAGTGCTGCGGGTCGGCTTGATGATGCCGGTTACGATTTACTCGATTTTCTGCTCCACGAAAGCGACCGACCGGTCACCTGGGCGTTTCTACTGGTGCCGCCGGAAAATCCATCGATCGTCGCTGAAACTCTCGATTTCACTAACTCTCTTTTTGCCCGTGGGGCGGTACCCCAGGTTTCCTGTAGGCCATTCATGACCCAGCTTGAGCTGGCCAAGCCTTTCCTATTTGCCGACCGGGACAGTTTTCATAAAATCATAAACTTGCCTCGCGAGGCTCAGCAACAGGCCTATCGAGACAAGGCCTTTCGCAAAGCTGCTAAGGAGGAATTAAAGAATAAGCCGGGTGTATTCGGTGAAGGTTGGGATCGTGTTGAACTGCAGGAATACAGTAACCCGGAACTGGAGCAGTACAGCGGTCGTTCTCTGGCAGTCATTGCCGAAGAACAGGGCAAACACCCGCTAGACCTGTTCCTGGACCTAGCCCTCGATCATGAATATGACCTGCGGTATATGTATGACATCGCCAATATCGATGAGACCTGGGTGCGCCACCTAATCACCGATAAACGAACTCTGATTGGCGTTTCAGATAGCGGTGCCCATGTCGATCAGCTTTGTGACGCAGGCTATGCAACCTGGATGCTTGGTACCTGGGTTAGAGAGCGAAAAGCCTTATCGATGGAGCACGCGGTGCGCCGGTTGACCTTCGATCAGGCCGAGTTTCTGGGTTTTAAAGATCGCGGTCAGTTAGCCGTTGGTGCTGCTGCTGATGTGGTGATTCTCAATCCAGACACGATCGGCAGTGATCGATTTGCGTCACCACAGTTTGACCTGCCCGGCGGCGCTCGGCGTCTGGTAGCCGCTGCTCGTGGTATTGATGCGGTATTCGTTAATGGCCAACATGCCATGCAGGGAACCGAAGCGACTGGCAATCTGGCTGGAGAGCGGTTGCGCCCAGACTAGTCTGCAACGCAGGCTTTGGAAGACAAATATTGTTGGTAACCTGGAGTGGCCCTAAGCTATTCCAGGTTACCAACATTGAACTGAAGTACTGACCTGGCTTGTTTAGAACTTTAGGTTGCTGGAACCTTTGTAACTTCGGGTTCCTCACCACTAGCCTCATCATCAGGTTCAGTTTTACTGTTTAGCTCGGTTTCAGCCGTGGATTCGTCGTTGGACTCTGCTTCATCTTGTCCCATCGACAATACGGTTTCGTCCAACTCTTCTGCTGTCATTTCCTCACGCTGAGCTTCATCGCTGCTGCTCAAGTCAGTCGCCGAATCAGAATCATCGTCCATGGCTTCGTCAGTTTTGGCGGATTCAGAGGCCGCTGGCACATCACTGGGCCGATACCCTGCCTGGTTAGAAACCGTCACATCTTCAGAATCAGCCAGTGAGCAGACCGGTGCAGTTTGTCGGGTCGGCGCGTTGGTGATGGTGACATCCTCTGCGTCGGCATAATCGCTATTGGAGAACTGCTCAACCGGGGCCGAAGCAAACTGATCGCTCGGTGGCGGTAACGGCTGGAATGGAAACGGCAACCGAGACTCCTTCATAATCAGGTAGTCTGCTATCTGATAGAGGTAACAGACCAGTCGATCAGTGATTCGCATCATCACTAATGGCGGCCGACCACCCGTCGCTAAAGCGATGACCAACTCCACCACCACCAAAACTGTGATGATGGGCAAAATTGTCATGACCACGCTAACCAGCACCAGCGTGAACACCAAGCGCAGCGCTACCGCACCGCGGCCGTAATTAATCTTGGAGAAATCGTAGTTCATTATTGACTCCCTTCATGGAATCCCTGAGTTGATTGAATGCAAAAATCGTGCTCTTTCGGCCCCGATAGCTAATTAATTGACCATTGATATTGGGCCATTATCGGGGGCTGTCTTATAAATTTACTGACTCGCTTTTCGGCCAAAAAGAGCGCTGGGGCTCTCCATGTTCCCTACATAACCCCGTAAGCGATGATGGCGTCGGCTACTTTCAGGAAACCAGCAATATTGGCGCCCTTGACGTAATCAACCCCCTCGTCTGTCGCCCCGTATTCAACACATTGGGCATGAATATTGGTCATTATCTCACGCAAACGACGATTTAATTCATCTCGATCCCACGCTATTCGCATACTGTTTTGGGCCATTTCCAAACCGGAAATAGCAACGCCACCCGCATTAGCGGCTTTACTTGGCGCAAACAGCACGCCGGCTTTCTGCAGTAATTCCATGGCCGCTGCAGTGCTGGGCATATTGGCCCCTTCGGAGAGTGCTCGAAGACCGTTTTTGATTAACTTTTCAGCATCTTTTTCGTCAATTTCGTTCTGCGTGGCACAGGGTAAAGCCAGGTCACATGGCACTTCCCAGGGCCTTTTATCGGCAAAATATTCGACATCAAATTCTTTGGCGTATTCACTGATCCTGCCACGACGTTTGCCTTTGAGATCTTTTATGTAGTCGAGCTTATCCATCGTGATGCCGGCTTTATCGTAGATATAACCACCCGAATCCGACAGAGTGACTACTTTTGCTCCAAGCGAAATCAGTTTCTCAGCCGCATACTGGGCGACGTTGCCAGATCCGGATATGACAGCAACTTTATCGGTCAGGGATTCACCAACATGCTTAAGCATGTCCTCCATCATATAGACGCAGCCATAGCCAGTAGCCTCGGTACGTACCTGGCTACCACCAAACGAGAGGCCTTTACCGGTTAAAACCCCGGTAAATTTATTAACAATGCGTTTCTGCTGGCCAAACATATAGCTAATTTCTCGGCCACCAACACCAATATCCCCAGCGGGTACATCTGTATTAGGACCGATATGGCGATAGAGCTCGGTCATAAAAGCCTGACAAAAACGCATAATTTCACGGTCAGACTTACCCTTGGGATTAAAATCTGCGCCACCCTTGGCACCACCCATGGGCAGTCCGGTCAGGCTGTTTTTCAGGGTCTGTTCGAAGGCCAAAAACTTGAGCACGCTCAAAGTGACATTATGATGAAATCGAATGCCGCCTTTATAAGGACCTATCGCATTATTATGCTGCACACGATAACCACGGTTAGCTCGAATATTGCCCTCGTCGTCTTCCCAGCCGACTCGAAAAATAATAATTCGATCCGGTTCGGTTAACCGTTCGAGAATCCGCGCTTCTTCATACTTAGGATGACCTTCGATATAAGGAATAATGGTTGCGGCAACTTCAAAAACAGCCTGATGAAACTCTTTTTCACCAGGATTGCGTCGTTGTAGACCGTCCATAAATTGTTCAAGTCGAGCATTTTCTGCAGCATTCATTGTTGATCCCCTACCTGGTTTCAGGCCTCAAAAACTCAATTAGCTCAGTACCGAATAACTCAGTTTGAGCCGTCGTTGCACATCGTCATACCAGCGCTGGAGGGCCTCATCCGAGATGCGAAATCCCATAATCGATCGGCACTCCCCAGGCAGTTGAAAACTACCTTCTGCGACCAACGCCGGGTTTCGCAAAACCCCGTAACGCTGAGCGGCAAGCATGTCGTCCTGCACCATCTGTTTTACCTGGTCGCTATGAACAAGTTCAACCCATTGGTCACGATCAAGACCAACCGCCCCGGCGCAATCTTCCAACACTTCATAATCGGCTATGTTGCGACATTCTGAAAGGTGTGCGGTCTGTACTCGATCAAAAAAGTCCCAATGGGCGGTCTGTCCACCGATCAACTCAGCCGCCTTTGCACCCAAGGAATTGGGTATTGAATAGGGATAGGGAAAATCCCGTTCCATCATCAGCTCGCAATTAATTCGCTCGTCAGACTCGACCTGTTTAGCTTCCAGCCAGTGCTCCATCACCACTTCCTGTTTGGCCGCCACCGGGTCGGCAAACAGATTGCTGAAAAACTCTGGCGATTGCGCCATCGGATAGACCCGCTGGTGAACCGTCACATTTGGATGTTTAGCAACAAATTCGCGCAAACGGCGCGAAAACGGGAAAGCCCAGGCCGATAGTGCGTCGTGAAAAAATTCAACCACTATGGGGTGGTCCTGTTCTGTACTCATGACGTCTCCTCAGACATTGATCCATTTATTTTAATTTGTTTAAACCATTCAGCTTCGGTCACTAAACCCGTCAATTCTGGCTCAATTGTAAACGATCAGCCAACCTAATTATTTAAAGAGTTAGCTGCTGATTTCAAATTCCGGGTTCGAAAACTGAGGTAACACTTGATCCAGATTAACCGCTGAATTAACGTCACCTGGCTACCAGCCCAAAACGATACAACAATTACATTTCTGGCGCTGATAAAGGAGAGGAGTACATGGCATTAATCACGCCACCTAACATTGATCCAGCAACTTTTACCAAGGCACTCGCTGCCCTGGTTGATATTGTTGGGCCCGAGTGGGTATTCACCGACCCGCAGGCCGAACTGAGTCCCTACCTGGATCGAATGTCTCCGACCCCCGCTGAGCTTCGCATTCCTAGTGCCGCGGTTGCACCGGCCAATGTTGAACAGACCCAGCAGATCGTCCGCCTGGCTAATCGGCTCAAAATCCCAATATGGTATTACGGCACCGGCAAAAACTTTGGTTATGGTGGTCCGGCCCCCCGGGTAAACGGCTACCTGGTCGTTGATATGAAACGCATGAACCAGGTGCTGGAGGTCAACGAAAAAATGGCCTATGCGGTAGTCGAACCCGGTGTTTCCTATATTCAGCTCTATCAACACCTGCAGGAAATTGGCTCGGATCTCTGGATTGACTGCGCAGCACCCGCCTGGGGCGGGGTTATCGGCAATGCCATGGAACATGGCGCGGGCTACACCCCCTATGGTGATCACTTCGTTTTTCAATGCGGCATGGAGGTTCTATTAGCTGATGGCAGCCTGGTACGCACCGGCATGGGCGCCCTGCCAGGTAGCGAAGCCAGCTCGCTCTTCAAGTATGGCTTTGGCCCCCATGTAGATGGCATGTTTAGTCAGGGTAATTTCGG
>JAHRWJ010000173.1 GCA_019090185.1 Immundisolibacteraceae bacterium | reverse complement strand
CTGCGCAGATTAACCCCGGATCCAGGGTGATGACCCACTGCAATGCAGGAGGTCTGGCAACCGGTGGTGTGGGTACTGCGCTGGGTGTTATCAACCTAGCCTGGAAGCAGGGTAGCATCGAACGGGTCTATGCCAGTGAAACTCGGCCCTGGTTTCAGGGCGCGCGGTTAACCGCGTGGGAGTTGCAGCGACAGGGAGTTGATACCTGTTTGTTGATTGAGGGGGCGGTGGCCATGTTGATGAAAGAGCAGTCGATTGACTGGCTTATCGTGGGGGCTGACCGGATCGCGGCGAATGGGGATGTTGCTAACAAAATTGGCACCTATGGCGCTGCGCTGCTGGCTCGTGCTCATGGTGTAAAGGTGATGGTGGTTGCGCCTCAGTCAACTTTTGATCTGGAGATTGCTAGTGGTGATGAAATTGAGATTGAGCAGCGTAGCGGTGAGGAGATAACGGATGTTGGAGCGAGTCGTGTTGCGGTGCCTGGCGTGCCAGCCTGGAACCCGGTTTTTGATGTAACTCCGGCAGAGTTGATTGATCTGATTGTCACCGATAAAGGTGTGCTGGAAGCGCCGTTTGGGGTTGCGATTCAAGCGCTGCTGAAGTGAATTTGATCCGAAGGTTTTAGGCCGTTTACAAGCGATGGTTTTAGCGGTTTTTGAAGGTCAGAAATGGCCCTTTGCGTGCTACAATTCTGAGCTGGCGTTGGGAGAGGTTTGGCGGTTGATTTATAGAGTATTTGCTTTGTAATTCAGTCTGTTTTGAAAGCTGTTTTTGTTGGCTTGGTTGTTGGTTCGAAAGCCCTGCCGGGGTGGTGAGTTATGCTCCCCATGGGCCTGTTTCTGATTGCTTTTCCTCTGGGAATTCTGCTGCTACTGGTTAGCGCTCCCAAATTAATCCTTCGAATATCAAAGAGTCCGGGAAAACACGAATGCCCTATTTTGCCAAGGAAGTGATTTCAGCCAACATCGAGGATGAACTCAAGGGTTCATACCTGGATTACGCCATGAGCGTAATTGTTGGACGGGCGCTGCCCGATGTCAGGGATGGTCTTAAACCGGTGCATCGTCGCGTGCTGTTTGCGATGAATCGGATGGGTAACGACTGGAACCGGGCCTATAAAAAATCAGCCCGTGTGGTCGGTGATGTTATTGGTAAATATCATCCACATGGTGATTCGGCGGTTTACGACACCATTGTTCGCATGGCTCAGGATTTCTCGCTGCGCTACATGCTGGTCGATGGTCAGGGTAACTTTGGTTCGGTAGATGGTGACTCCGCCGCGGCCATGCGTTACACAGAAATTCGACTGACCCGGATCGCCCACGATGTGATGGCCGATCTGGATAAAGAAACTGTTGATTTTGTGCCCAACTATGATGGTAGTGAGCACGAGCCGAAGGTGATGCCGTCGCGGCTGCCGAATCTGCTGGTCAACGGCTCTACCGGTATTGCGGTGGGTATGGCGACTAATATGGCGCCTCACAATATCAATGAGACCATCAACGCTACCATTGCATTCATCGATGACCCCAAAATTACTTTAAGTGGGTTGATGGAGCACTTGCCGGGCCCGGATTTTCCGACCGGCGGCACCATAAATGGCGCTGAGGGGATTCGCGAGGCTTACGCCACCGGGCGCGGCAAAATCTATGTTCGTGCCAAGGCTGATGTGGTGGATGATGGTTCGACTATCATCATTCATGAATTGCCGTACCAGGTTAATAAGGCGATGTTGCTGGAAAAAATAGCCGACCTGGTTAAAGAGAAGAAAATTGAAGGTATCCGCGAAATCCGTGATGAGTCCGATAAGGATGGCATGCGCGCGGTGATTGAATTGCGCCGTGGGGAAGTTGGCGAGGTGGTGCTTAATAACCTTTATCGTCAGACCCAGATGCAGGCGGTATTTGGCATTAACATGGTAGCGTTGGTTGATGGTCAGCCCGAGCTGCTGACCCTGCCCCGAATTCTCGAAGAGTTTGTTCGTCATCGCCGTGAAGTGGTGAGCCGGCGGACCATGTTTGAACTGCGCAAAGCGCGGGAACGAGCCCATCTGTTGGAAGGTTTGGCGGTAGCGCTGGCCAATATCGACCCGGTGATCGCGCTGATTCGTAACTCCAAAAGCAGTGAGGAGGCCAAATCCCGGTTGTTACAGCAATCCTGGGCACCTGGTATTGTGGCTGACCTGCTAGAGCGGGTTGATGAAGGTGCGGGCATCGGTGAATCCGAAGGCGAGCAGTACGGCATCAAGGACGATGGCTACCGGCTGTCGCCACGACAGGCGCAGGGTATTCTTGATATGCGCTTGCATCGCCTCACCGGATTAGAGCAGGACAAAATCCGTGAGGAATATGTGGAGCTGTTAGAGCGGATTAGTGATTGTCTGGAGATTCTGGGTAGTGACATTCGGCTGTTGTCGGTGATTCGTGATGAGCTGGTCGCAATTCGTGACCAGTACGGCGATGCTCGGCGTACGGTGATTCGTGAGCAGAAGCTCAACATGAGTTATGAAGACATGATCGCCGAAGAGGACGTGGTGGTGACGGTCTCCCGTGAGGGCTATATCAAGTCGCAGCCGGTGGAAGAGTATCGTACCCAGCGCCGTGGTGGCCGTGGTCGTTCGGCGACCAAGGTTAAAGATGAAGATGTGGTCGATCAGATGTTTGTTGCTAGTACTCACGATACGGTGCTGAGTTTCTCCAACGCTGGTAAAGCCTATTGGTGCAAAGTTTACGAATTGCCCAAGGCCGGTCACGGTGGCCGGGGCAGGCCGATGGTGAATCTGTTGTCGCTGGATGAGGGTGAGCGCATTAGTGCGGCGCTACCGTTGCGCGGCTATGACGAAGATAAATTCCTGTTTTTTGCCACCGAACAGGGTGTGGTTAAAAAGACGGCGCTAACCAATTTTTCTCGGCCACGTAGTAACGGCATTATTGCGGTCGATCTGCGCGAAGGTGATCACCTGATCGGCGTCGACATCACCAGCGGTGAAGATGATGTGATGCTGTTTACCAATGCGGGTAAAGTTCTTAAATTTTCAGAAAAAGCCGTACGTTCTATGGGTCGAACGGCTCGTGGCGTGAAGGGTATAACCCTGAAGCCTGGGCAAAAGGTTATCAGTCAGATTATTGCTGGAACCGGCACCATTCTGACCGCCACTGAAAATGGTTTTGGCAAGCGTACTGCGGTAGAGGATTATCCCGGTTACGGCCGGGGCGGGCAGGGAGTGATTGCGATTCAAACTTCTGAACGTAACGGTGCGGTGGTGGCTGCTTTGCCGGTCAAAGAAGACGACGAGGTGATGTTGATCACCGATGCAGGAACCTTGATTCGAACCCCGGTAGCAACTATTTCTGTGTTGGGCCGCAATACTCAGGGAGTGACCTTGATCGGCCTGGGTAAAGAAGAGTTGCTGGTCGGTATGGCTTTAGTGGAAGCTGGCGATATGGATGATGAGCCTGAGGGTGCTGAAAATGAATCTAGTAATGAAACTGGCTCGGCAGATGATCAGGATTCATCAGCATCTTCAGTAGATCAGTCTGATGGTGACAATGAATAAATAGTTGGGTTGTAGGTGGGAGGGGTGTTGGTTTTTTATCGGTTGATGGAGTTGTAGTTATGTCACGAGTTTTTAATTTTAGTGCGGGTCCCGCAGCGTTACCCCAATCTGTGCTTGAGCAGGTGCGTGATGAGATGCTGGATTGGCAGGGTGAAGGCATGTCGGTGATGGAGATGAGTCACCGCGGCAAAGCTTTCGTGTCGATATTGGAGCAGACAGAGGCGGATCTGCGCGAATTGCTGGCGATTCCGAACAATTACAAAGTGCTATTTTTGCAGGGCGGTGCCAGTGCCCAGTTCAGCATGGTGCCGATGAATCTGCTCAAGGATAAAACCAATGCCGACTATATTAATACCGGCAGCTGGTCGAAAAAGGCCATTGCCGAAGCTAAGAAATACTGTGAAGTAAACGTTGCCGGCGGCAGTGCGGATGTGAATTTTAGCCGGGTGCCTACTCAGCAGGAATTACAGCTCGATCCGCAGGCTGCTTATCTGCATTTCACCAGCAATAACACTATTTTCGGTACCGAGTTCCACTATTTACCGGAATCTGGCGATGTGCCGCTGGTTTGTGATGCCTCTAGCAATATTCTCTCTAAACCAATCGATGTATCGAAATATGGTTTGATCTACGCGGGCGCGCAGAAAAATATTGGCCCAGCGGGCGTCACCATCGTAATTGTTCGTGATGATCTGATCGGAACCGTATTACCGGGTACGCCGACCATGTTCGATTATCAGCCCCATGCAGATAACGACTCCTGCTACAACACGCCGCCAACCTTTGGCGTTTATGTCGCTGGATTGGTGTTTAGAAAGTTGTTGTCCGAAGGTGGTCTGGCCCAGATAGAGGCGCGTAATGTTCGTCAATCAGAAACGCTTTATAAAATGATTGATGGCAATGGTTTTTATGACTGCCCAACCGAGCAGGCGAGTCGGTCAAGGATGAATGTGCCTTTTACGCTGGCTAATGCTGAATTAGATGGTTTGTTTTTGCAGGAAGCCGGGGCCGCAGGTTTGGTGACCCTTAAAGGTCATCGCTCGGTCGGTGGCATGAGAGCCAGTATTTATAACGCAATGCCGGATGAAGGTATCGCGGCACTGGTGAGTTTTATGGCCGATTTTTCTAGCCGTCATGGATAAAGCAAAAAACAGTTAGCCGTTGGAGTGCGTTTTGACAAAGGTGTCGTCGTGGAGAGCAGTTGAGCGGATCTAAGCAGCCAGTAGCGCTGGCGATTGTTGGGCTTAGTTCTCGGGGCCTGCGGCGGTTGAGCTCGTTTTTGATGGAAATTGCTGACGAGCATTGTCAGGTCGTAGAGCCCGAGAGTGCTGAGGCGTTCATCGCCGATGTCGATGCCAGCGATAGCGCCTGGAGTGAGTTTAGAGCGCATTATCCAGATTTGCCTACCATTGTGTTATCGCGCCATCGTCCGGACATTGATGACGTGATCTGGGTGCCAAAACCGATCATGGAAGTCGCGCTGCTCGAAGCGATTTCATGGGCTAGAAACCAGGTTGCTCAGCGGCGCAAAAGCCGCTCGAAAAAAAAACGGCAGACGGGCAGTCGGCACGGTGCAGATATGGTCTTGGACCCGGCTCGGCTGGCGCAGGCAACTGGTCGACGGGAAGAGGACGCCACCCTTAACATCCGTAGTTTTGATAGCTCCGAGACCCTGTTAAATGGATTGCTGGAGGCAATAGATCGGTCCTGCAAAACTGGTCGTGCGGTCGCGCTGCGAATGGCTGGCCATGGCGAGCTGTTGGTGTTGCCGCGGGAGCCGTTGGTCGCTGTCTCCGTGAACGCAGATCAACTGTTGGCCTGGGCCCGTGAACCGAGTCTGGCGGGTCAGTTTGTGGTACAGGGTTTAACTGCTGCGGAACAGACATCTGCGATGGCGCGTTTAGAGCAGTATAAAGAGATCCTGCCGCTAGAAGTGCTGTTGTGGAAGTTAGCGGTTTGGACTTCTCGGGGTCGTCTTCCAGAGGGTACGGATGCGAACACACGTTTTTATTTGCGCTGCTGGCCAAATTTTACCCGCTTAATGGTGATCCCCCATGCGGTTCGTATTGCCGCTTTTTGGGTGCGTGAGCCGATGCCGCCGGTGTTTGTTGCCGATGCCCTGGCCATCGCTCCGGCGGATGTGTTTACTTTTTATTATGCGGCCAAGACAATTGGGCTGGCGGGGGTCGCGCATCGTGATGACGATTATCTGTTGGCGAATCGTGGCGCTCAGGTCGATAGTGGATCAGGGATGCAAAGAGTTGTTGAACATATCGGTAGGAATTTGGGTTAAAGATGGCATCTATTTCGATTAGTGGATTGCCCCCCGGTACGCAGATAGCGCGTTATGAGCTGATTTCTGAGCTCGGTGCTGGCAGTTTTGGTATCACTTATCGTGCCCGTGACCTGGACCGTGGTATTGATGTTGCCATTAAAGAGTATTTGCCAAAAGATATTGCAGCACGTACCAGTGGCAAGCAAGTGGGTTTGCGCGGGCCAGAGCATGAGCGCTTTTATCAATGGGGAATGGATCGGTTTGTTACCGAGGCGCAGATCCTGGCGCAGTTTCGGCACCCCAACATAGTTAAGGTATTGAACTATTTCCATGAAAATGGAACTGCTTATTTTGTGATGGAGTATCAGGCTGGTCGGGATCTTGATCGGATTATTAAGACCAAAGAACAGCCGATGGTAGAAGCGCAAATACGCGCCTGGCTGGTGCCGGTGCTTAGTGGTTTAAACACCATTCATCAGAAAAGTTATCTGCATCGGGATATCAAACCGGGCAATATTTTTTTGACTCGTAGCGGGACTCCGGTGTTACTTGATTTTGGGGCAGCCTGCTTTGCAATGGGTGATGAGGTGCGTAAAACCTCTGATGTGCTTACGCCGGCCTATGCCTCGATAGAACAATATGGTCACCAGGCCGCGCTGGGGCCCTGGTCTGACCTCTATGCCCTCGGAGCAACCGTCTATCGCTGCTTCGTCAAGAAGGCGCCGACATCAGCCTATAATCGTGCGAATGCGTTTTCCCGCGGTGAGAGCGATCCATTGGTACCGGTCTCAAAGGTTGCTGCAGGCTACGCCAGTCCCGAGTTTTTGCGAGTGGTTGACTGGATGTTGACCGTGGTTGCGGCTGAGCGGCCTCAATCAGCAGATGAGGTGTTGGTTGCGCTGGGTGAAAAACCAATAGCGACTGCTGATGTTGGTAAGCGCTTCCAGGCTGGCGCATCGGAGACAGATATCACTGCCTCAGATATTACCGTCTCAGGCCTTGAGTCGAAGGTGTCTCGACCACAGGAAGAGTACAAGCTTCTATTTTGCGGCAGCTCTGGCGGTGGGAAAACCACCGCTGTATCGGTACTGGGCGATATGCCGGCTATGACCACAGAGCTTTGGCCGGGTGCCTTAGGTGGCCGTGTAACCAGAGCATCGACCGTCGCTCAGGATTATGCCTATATGGATTTGGGTTCAAATGAGCGTATTCATCTTTATGGTACCCCAGGGGCGCATCAATTTAAATTTATGGGCGATCTGTTAAAAGTTGGAGCGTTTGGTGTGGTGGTGTTAATTGATAACCGCCAACCGGATAGCCTGGTCGAATTAGAGCGAATGTTGGAGCAGTACTCGGAACTTCTAGCGGCAAATCGGCTCGTGATTGGTGTTACCCATATGGATAAAGCGCTGCAGCCAAGAATTGATTACTTTCAGCAGTGGCTGTTTACCTACTGTTTGAACAGGGCGGTGATACCGCCGGTATTTGATGTCGATGCCCGCTCCGCTAAGGACTTAAAGGTGCTGATTCAAGCGCTGTTTTTCGCAAATAGTCCGGTGGCGGTCTCTTCCTGAATGACATTGCCGATTGGGCCTCGGCGGTTTGTTGTGTGCGAAGGCATTATTTTCCGGACTTTTTTTCAGCTTAAAATCGACGAATGGTAAACTTTGTCGAGCGATTTTCGAGCAGAGTGGTTTTTTGGCTAAAAGGGCATTTGATTGGCAAATTTAGATTCAATTTCTACCTTGCTGGACGATTTAGTCAGTAATAATCCAGGTCTCGTTGGTTCGCTGGTCGTTGGCCGTGATGGAGTTGTTGTTCAATCAAACCTGCCAGCAAACTATAGTCTCGATTATCTCGGTGCTGCGGGTGCTTCAATGACCGCGCTCGCTGAAACGCTGCTGGGATACAGTTCTGGCGGCGGCCTTGAGCGAATTCGGTTGGTGGGTAATCAGGGTCAGGTATTAATCATCTCTATTGCGGATGACGTTGCTCTGATAATGGTCTCTCGGCGTAGCATTGATGCGGATCTAGCTTTTGAATCAGCGACCAGTACAGCTTTTTCACTGGCCCAATATTTGTAAGCTGAGATCCGGCAGCCCTGCTGAGGTTGCAATTTAATTTTCGTTAAGTTTTTAAGTCGTTATGGAGTTAGTGTGTTTAAAGTTCTTACCCTCAATAATATTTCGCCGGCCGGTTTACAGCGCCTTGATCCCGAAAGCTATGACCTGGAGGCCGAGGCAGATAATGCCGAGGTGATCCTGCTACGGTCCGCCAAAATGCACGACATGGCCGTGCCGTCAAATCTGAAAGTCATTGGCCGTGCTGGTGCCGGTGTCAATAATATTCCAGTAGAAAAGTTTAGCGATTTAGGTATTCCGGTTTTCAATACGCCCGGGGCCAACGCCAACGCGGTAAAGGAATTGGTGGTCGCCGGAATGTTGCTGTCGGCTCGAAACCTTATTCAGAGCTGGGAATACACTGGCAACCTTAGTAGTGAAGGCGATCAACTGAATAAAGAAGTTGAGGCCGCTAAAAAACAGTTCGCTGGATACGAACTACCAGGTCGGACGCTCGGTGTGGTGGGTTTGGGCGCAATCGGTCGCCAGGTTGCCAAAGTGGCCCTCGATTTGGGCATGAAAGTGATTGGTTTCGACCCAGGTTTAACCGTGGAAGGTGCCTGGCAATTACCTGCCGAAATTGTTCAGGCTGTTAGCGTTGATGAGCTGATGGCCAAAAGTGACATGGTGACTTTTCATGTGCCGTTAAACGACCATACCCGTGATCTGTTGGATGAAAAGCGAATTCGGTTGCTGAAAAAGGGTGCCACGGTGCTCAATTTTGCTCGTGAAGGTATCGTCAACAATAGCGCGGTCGTTGCCGCGCTGGAGTCAGATCACCTGCACGCCTATGTTTGTGATTTTCCAGCAGCAGAATTTCGAAACTGTCCACGAGTGATCTGCTTGCCCCATTTGGGCGCGTCAACTCGAGAAGCAGAAGAGAATTGTGCGGTGATGGTGGTTGACCAGGTACGGGATTATCTGGAACAGGGCAACATTAAGAATTCGGTGAACTTTCCCAATGCTAATTTGCCCCGTGGAGAAGGTTTTCGGTTGGCAGTCGCTAATTCCAATGTGCCTAATATGGTCGGACAGATTGCCACCGATTTGGCAGACGCCGGACTGAATATTATCGATATGCTGAATAAATCGCGGGGCGACCTGGCTTATACCTTGGTGGATACCGACGGTAAATTGCCGGAGGCATTGCTGGATAAAATTCGCGGCATAGATGGCGTATTGTCGGTACGTACGCTCTAGGAGTTGTTGTCCAGAGTGGACTCAATCGTGGCTAATAGTGAGCAGCTTAAGAACGCACGGTCGCAGATCGATGAGATTGATGACCAGTTGCTTGAGCTGCTCAATCGCCGAGCTGCTTTAGCACAGCAGGTTGCGCAGGGTAAAAAGGCCGAGCTCGGTGGTGAGTCTGAAATTGTTTATTACCGGCCGGATCGAGAAGCACAGGTTTTGGCTCGCGTCTGTGGGCTCAATAAGGGTCCCTTTCCTGACCGTGCAGTTCGAACTATTTATCGAGAAGTTATTTCTGCGACCCTGGCGCTTGAACAGCCCTTGAAGGTAGCGTTTGTCGAACAATCGGCAGGGGTTACCTTGGCAGCGGTGTTGAAACATTTTGGCAGGTCGGCCCTGCCGGTGATGGTCGCTGACGAGCAACAAGCATTACAAAGTGTGGTTGATGGATCGGCAGATGTCGCGATGGTTGCTATCGGTGATCGACAGAACTTGCTGTGGTCTGAGTCATTAGCGCAGGTAATTGCTGCGGATGTGATACCGGTTGGTGAGCTTTGGGTCGACCAGCAATGGCAAAGTGGTCATCAAAACCTGACTGATTTGGAACAGTCGGTGGCAACCCGCGTTTTGATTGTGGGTCGCCAGCGATGTGAGCCGACGGGCACTGACCGCAGCCTGTTGGTGGTTGACGGTGATAGCCACATTAACGATCGGTTTCTCCGGTCGATGTTGGGCCCCAATCTACAACTGACCTGCATTGATACGAGTCGTAATTGTTGGTGTTTGCTGGTTGACGGCCATTTGCAGGATCAGCACGTAGAGCGTTGGGTTGTGTTGTTGAATGAATGCTGTCGGTCGGTGAACCGAGTTTCGTCCTGGCCAGTCACTGCTGATGATCGCTTCGATGGCTGAGTTTGTATCTGCACTGGCGGCCCCAGGCCCTTATGGGATAAACCCTTACCAGCCGGGTAAACCGGTGGAGGAGCTGGAGCGCGAATATGGTATTCAAAACTCGATCAAACTAGCGTCAAACGAAAACCCGTTGGGGCCGAGCCCCTTAGCGTTGAAAGCGTTGCGTAAAGCAGCCAAAAAAATTGTTTCATATCCAGACTCGGGTGGCTTTTACCTGAAACAGAAATTGGCTCAGCATTGCCAGGTGTCGTCTGATCAACTGCTGTTGGGCAATGGTTCTAATGAAGTGCTGGAAATTATCGCGCGGGCTTTTTTAACCGCGGACACTAGCGCCATCATGTCTGAGTACTGTTTTACGGTTTATCCGATCGTGACCCAATCAGCGGGCGCGCAGATCGTCACGGTTGCTGCAAAAAAGTGGGGTCATGACCTGGGTGCAATGGCTGCCGCGGTTCAGAACAACAGCCGGGTTGTGTTTGTGGCTAATCCGAATAACCCAACCGGTACCTGGGTGAGTCAGTCCGCGTTGATTGGTTTTCTGGAACAACTTCCAGACCACCTGGTGGTGGTCCTGGACGAAGCCTATATTGAGTACAACCGGGGCACAGGCTTTGCCGATGGCCTCAAACTGTTAGCCCGGTTCCCCCGTTTGATTGTGTTGCGGACTTTTTCCAAAATTTACGGGCTGGCCGGGATACGGGTCGGCTATGGGGTTGCTGATCCCCAGATTATTGAATTTTTAAATCGGGTCCGTGAGCCATTTAATGTCAATAGTCTGGCGTTAGTGGCGGCCGAAGCAGCGCTGGATGACGGTGACCATTTGCAACGATCGTTGGCGTTAAATCAGCGCGGTATGGTCCAGCTTGCACGGGGCATAGAGCAACTTGGGTTAGAGACGATCCCGTCTAAAGGCAATTTTTTAGCGGTTGATTTGGGACGAGCTGCGATGCCAGTTTATGAGGGGATGCTACGCCGTGGGGTGATCGTTCGCCCGGTTGGCAATTATCAGATGCCCAATCATCTGCGGATCACGGTTGGGCGACAGGCGGATAACCGTCGTTGTTTGGCGGCGCTCGCTGAGGCTCTGGACGAAACTAGTGGTTAAACTAATGTCAGTAAATGAGGTGATGTTGAACGATTTGAGGGATGGTCATACAAGCTCCATGGTTAATCGGTGATGATGGATCGATTGGTGATCATTGGCCTTGGGCTGATTGGTGGTTCATTAGCATTAGCGGCCAAGCAGCGAGGGCTCTGTAATCAGGTTATTGGTTGTGGTCGCGATCCAGAAAAATTAGTAGGGGCAATCGGCTTAGGTATCGTTGATCAGGTCTCTGGTGACTGGGAGCAGGCGGTTGCTGGTGCTGATATGGTTGTGGTTGCTTCACCGGTCAATGCGGTAGAGGCAGTTTTCGAGCGCATTGCTGATTGCGTTGGTACCGATACGATCATTACCGATGTCGGCAGCACTAAAGGCTCGGTGATTGCTGCTGCACAGCGGGCATTTGGACATTTACCAAATAATTTCGTGCCGGCTCATCCGATTGCAGGCACCGAATATTCCGGATATGAACATGCTCAGGCTGACCTGTTTGTAGATCATAAAGTTATTTTGACCCCTCACGCTGGTTCAGCGGTGGCAGCGATCGAGAAAGTTTCTGCTCTCTGGCAGGCGGTTGGTAGTGAGGTGGTGCAGATGGATAGCAGCACCCACGATCAGGTACTGGCCGCTACCAGTCATTTGCCCCACATGCTGGTGTTTACGCTGATGAAAATGATGGCTGATCGGGATGATCATCAGGCGATATTTGATTTTGCTGCGGGCGGATTTCGGGATTTCACCCGGATTGCCTCCAGTGATCCCAAAATGTGGCGTGCGATTGCATTAGCCAACGACAAGGAAGTAATTGATTTGTTGACCCAGTATCAAGCTCAGCTCGGTGAGCTGGTAGAAAAATTAGCCGATGGCGATGGGGATTATCTTCAGCAGTTGTTCAGCGATGCCAAGCTTGCCCGTGATACCCATCTGGTAAAACCTAATGAGTAGTCGGATTCTGGCCAATGGTGGTGGCCCGGTTGTCGGTTGTGTGCGGGTACCAGGGGATAAATCGATTTCGCACCGGGCTGTGATGTTTGGCGCGTTAGCCAATGGCACCACCGAGGTAGAAGGCTTTTTGCCTGGCGCTGATACCCTGGCGACGCTGGCTGCTTTCGAGCAGCTTGGGGTCAAAATTGAACGTATCAGTGACGATAAATTGATCATTCATGGTGTCGGCTTGCAGGGCTTAACTGAGCCAGAGCGGCCATTGGATATGGGCAATTCCGGTACCGGTATGCGGTTGATGGCCGGTATTTTGGCTGCCCAGCCGTTCTCTTCCACATTAATTGG
>JAHRWJ010000172.1 GCA_019090185.1 Immundisolibacteraceae bacterium | reverse complement strand
GGCTACCTGGTTCCCAAGCTGGTCAGGGAAGTGCCCCTGCAGCAGGGGAAAACCCTGGTGAAATAATCTCTAAGCGGATAAAGCCAACTTTAAAACCATCAATAAAACCGCGATTCGGTGGTTGTAACATGCTGATTCCAGGCTTTTACAACAACCGGCATTAAGCCAGTTGTCAGGGTGAGGTCCGCCATATCTTGGCGACTTACCCAGCGCGCATCGTCGGCATCATCACCGGCAACCGGGTCCATTCTGGCATCAACCGCTGGCGTACCCAGATAATCAATGATCACATAGTGAAATCCCTCTATCACCGGTTCGAAGATGGTCACCATCTCACCAATGACCACCTTGATACCGGTCTCTTCAAGTACTTCGCGCTGACAGGCTACCACCAGGCTTTCACCGTACTCGACCCGGCCGCCAGGCACAGTCCAGAGCCCAAAACCTGGCTCTTTACCCCGCTGAATCAGCAGTAATTCGCCGAGCCGGTTGAAAACAAAACAGCCTACTGCGACCGTCGGTCTGGCATCACTCACCAAAAACCTTATCTCTCCCTTAACCGGGGCATCAGTTCGACCAAATTGCAGGGCCGATGAGTCGAATCTAGCTGGTCTTTAATCAACTTATCCCAGCCGGTGCGACAAGCACCTGACGAGCCGGGCAGGCAGAACAGGTAGGTTCCATTAGCGACACCACTGAGCGCGCGTGACTGCACGGTTGAAGTCTTTATTTCCTGATAAGAGAGCATGCGGAAAATCTCGCCAAAGCCTTCGATTTCTTTGTCCAGCAGGGGCTTTATCGCCTCCGGGGTGCCGTCTCGGCCGGTGACTCCAGTGCCCCCAGTGCTGATGACCGCATTGACATTTTCATCGGCAATCCACCCGCTAACCGCCGCACGAATCTGATAAATGTCATCTGCAACAATACGTTTGTCGACAACCTGGTGACCTGCTTCAGTGGCTCGATCCACCAACACCTTACCTGAGGCGTCGTCTACCTCGGTTCGGCTATCGGAGATGGTTAATACAGCAATGTTGATCGAAATAAATGGGTGGGCGATAGCCATAACGGTTCTCTAAAATTGAGTTCTAAGAAAATCTGCACATCATAAACCCTAACAGGCAGAAACAAAAAAGCCGGCGTCTCCAGGAGACACCGGCCGGGATCGAACAATTAGAATTGAAACTAGTGAGACATACCTGCAGATGAAGCACGCTCGGCATCGACATCAATAATCCAGGAAGCCAGTGCTGGCAACACAAAGATCGCCGCAATCATATTCACAAAGAACATATAAGCCAGCAACAAGCCCATATCAGCCTGGAACTTCAACTCGGAGAAATACCAGGTGGCAACACCAATACTCATGGTGCAAGCGGTGAAGACCACGGCAGTACCGGATGAGGTCAGCGCGTAATAATACGCATCCCTCAAGCCTTTACCCTCGCGCAATGCAGCCTGCATCCGAGAAAACAGATAGATACCATAATCCACACCGACGCCAACACCTAAAGCAACCACCGGCAAGGTCGACACTTTGAGCCCTATACCCATCATCACCATAACCGCGTTACCCAGATAGGAAACTAACCCAAGCGGGATCAGCACACAGAGCGCACCACGAAACGAGAAGAAAGTCAGGTAGGTGAGAATGCCGGTCGCGGTAAACAGTGCGATCAACATGGTCGACTCCGCGTCCTTGACCGCCTCATTAATCGCCGCCATCACACCGGCGGTACCCGAGGCAAGGCGAAAATGAACCCCGTCACGACCATGTTCAGCTTCGAATTTCTTCACCGCTGCTACTACGACCTCAAGACTCTCGGCCTTGTGATCAGATAGAAAAATCCTAACTGGTATGGCGTCGCATTGATCATTAAAGACCTTCTGATTCAGCTCCATATTACGCATCGCTGAACTCAGTGAGTATTGGTTACGAGGCACCGCAAAGAACTTAGGATGGCCCTCGGCATTACCAACCGTGCGTACTTTGAGAATGGTCGACAGTGATGCGATCGATTGCACGCCCGGTACGTTGGACATTTCCCAAACAAAATGGTCCACCGTTTCCATTAGCGGATATTTCACGCAGCCATCGCGCTCGAGCTCTGCTATTACGGTAATTTCATCGATACCAATATCAAAATTGGAGATGATCGAATTAATATCCTGATTATAGACAGCCTCCGGCCAGAATTCAGGAGCGCCTGCCTCGCTATCACCGATGATTAAATCGGCGCCTTTCCAAACACCAAAAACAGTGGCAATAACCGCGAAAAATAGCACCACATTCGCACGCTTACGCTCTACAAACCCAGACAAGTACCACCAGAAAGGTTTAACCTCATCACTATTCTGTTTTTTGAGCTTTTCAATCGTTTTAGGGCTCATCCTTGCGTAGGAGAGTAACCCGGGCAGCATGAACTTATTGGTGATGATCATGACACCGGTACCGACACTCGCAGTAATAGCCAGCTCAAATAAAATCTGAATATCAATCAGAGTAATTACCGCAAAACCGACCGCCAGGGTTAGTAGCGCAGTCGCACCTGGAATAAACAGTTTATTAAAAGATTCCCGAGCAGCTTCTGCACTAGTAGCACCCTGCAGAACTTCCAATTTCCATTGGTTGGTCATCTGAATTGCATGGCTGACGCCAATAGAAAGGATTAAAAAAGGCACCAGAATAGATAACGGATCAATACCGTAACCCATGGTATGAACTAACCCAAGCTGCCAAACCACCGCCGTCATAGCGACCAAAATCGCCAAGAAAGTGATTTGACCTGAAGAGGAATAGAAATAGAGCAAGATGGCCGTCAGCGCCAACGAGATAACGAAAAACCAGACAACCCCAAGCGCGGCGTCGATCACCTTATCAATAAACTTCGAAAAACCGATGACATGAACTTCAACATTGTCACTTTCGTAACGAGCACGAATTTCATCAAGCGCGGCTGCAACATCACTGTAATTAAGCGCTTCACCCGTGGTCGGGTTAACCTCCACCAGCTCAGCTCTGATCAAAGCTCCGGTGTAATCAGCAGTGACCAGTCGACCAACTTCGGTCGACTGCAGCAGGTTTCGATAAACCTCGTCGCGATCCTCAGGCGTATTGGCGAAATCGGGTTTAACCACCCGATAACCGACAAAGCCATCCTCATCCACCGCAACAAAATTAACCTGCGGCGTGAAGATAGACATGACTGACGAGCGATCAACACCAGTGATAAACAGAGTGTCCTGGGTCGCTGCGGCCAGCGTGTCCATGAACTCTTCGGTGAAAATATCACCCTCTTTCGCCATCAGGGAAATGATGACCACATTAGCTCCGCCAAATACAGGACTGTATTCGTGATAAACCTTCATGTAGTCATGCTTGGTTGGAATCGACTTATCGAAACCGGGATCCATGCGCAGAAAGGAAGCCTGATAACCCAGCACAACCGTAATGAGTACAAACAGAATCAGCAGTGGCAGCCGGTGTTTAAGCTGCCAGTCGGCCAGGAAACTGGATAAGCGTTGAAGTACGCCCGCGTTTGCGTCCGTAGACATTAATAATTCCTCAATCGTTTCTGTAATGATGCAGGCCCGGTTCTATGTCGGACTCAACATTAATAAATCTGGTGATTAGCGC
>JAHRWJ010000171.1 GCA_019090185.1 Immundisolibacteraceae bacterium | reverse complement strand
TTGATCTGTTAATTGTCCCGATGACTTAGGTGAAGCATCCGCCATCGGCTTGATCTGGTGAATAGCCAGTTTTTTAGCCAACTGATAAATCGTATGACAATCACTCCAGACCCCATCAGGTACCGCCAGATAGGCTCGGTAGTAGACCATCATCCGATTGGCAGTAATCGCCATTGCCCGCGCATGGGACAACGCATAAATATCACCGGCCTCAACACTGCCCATTTTTGCCGAAATCAGATCAATCAGTCGAAAGTAGCCCAACACATACTGATGCAACAGCTTACCCAGGCTGTACGCAATTTTTCGGTTGGGGGGGGGTAGTGGCTGCTCAAGGGCTGAATAGTGACGTTCCAGATTCGAGCTAATATCCTCAACCAGGGGCCGTAAACTTTCCAATAAACCAAATCGAGTTTTGTCGGCCAGCTGGGTTTTATTTAGGCCTTTTAATAAATCATAGAGCTGGCGAATTTTGGTCGACACATCTCTACCGCTGGTCTGTTCTAACCATTTTCGCAGCTGCTTCTGATCTATTGGTAGCGTTGGGTCAGTGCCCGCCCGCAATACTGGTAACTGAAAAATTTCGGCCACGCTTTAAGCTCCCCAAAGCCACATAGTTCTGTCCTGAATAGTCATCTATCTGAACCGCCCAGCCTAAACAGAGACCATCATTGAGACGATGGCCTGCAAACCACCTTGATAACCAACTGCTCGAAATGATTTGATCCTGCTCTATTTATCGAGCTACCAAAAAATAACTGAAGTCGTCGACCCGGTTTTAAAACGCTGTCCAGTTTCCAAAAACATGGTCAGCAGATAAACCCACTAACCACCATCAATGACCTGATGGAGATCCTGAGTCTACGACCAACGGCCAATCAAATCACTCCACCGCAAGCCTAACGGGTGTAAAATCCCCCGCTTTGTCAAATGGCCAGATGTTGCAACTGTCTGCGCCAGACTCCTAGAGTGAAGATCAGCAGTGGATTTCGAAGCCAATCATTACCTGATTTCCGGCCAGGTACAGCGGGTCTACTTCCGCCAATCAACCTTGACCGAAGCGGAACAACTCGGCCTTACCGGCTGGGTAAGAAACCTGCCAGATGGTCGGGTCGAAGCTGTTGCCTACGGCACCGCTGCAGCCCTTGAGCAGTTCGACGCCTGGGTCAGGGTAGGGCCGAAGATGGCCACGGTCGATCAAGTCGAACAACGCGCCATCGAACCGACTGAACCACCCGTTTCATTCACACTGCATTCGACACCCAGCGAGTAAACCAGACTACTTGCTGAGCTGCTCAGTCACTTTGGCAACAGCCTCGGCTAACGCAATATCTTCTGACTGATCTGCGCTGCGTAATTTATATTCAACATTGCCCTCAGCGAGTCCTCGCTCACCGATCACCAGCCGCTGAGGAATACCAATCAGATCCATATCAGCAAACATCACTCCCGGGCGCTCTTTGCGATCATCAAACAGTACATCCAGGCCAGCGGCGGTGAGCTCCGCATAGAGTTTTTCTGCGACTTCACGAACCTGTTCTGAACGCTGAAGATTAATCGGTACTATCGCGACATCAAAAGGGGCCAGGGCCTGCGGCCAAAGAATGCCACGATCGTCCCAATGTTGCTCTATGGCTGCAGCCACCACCCGAGACACGCCGATACCATAACAACCCATGGTTAATACTCTGTCTTTACCATTTTCATCCAGACAGGTCGCATTCATAGCGCGACTATAGGTATCACCAAGTTGAAAAATATGGCCAACCTCGATACCCCTGACAATTGACAAGATACCCTCTCCATCAGGACTCGGGTCACCGGCGACCACATTCCTGACGTCCTGGCCATTCACCAGCGGTAAATCCCTCGACCAGTTAACCCCACTTAAATGCTCACCATCGCTATTGGCACCACAGGCAAAATTGGCCATCGCCAGTGCCGCGTGATCTGCAACTATTGGGACGTCCAGCCCTAATGGCCCGATCGAACCAGCGCCACAACCGGCAGCAGCTTTGATTTCTGCATCATTGGCAAATTCAAATGGCGAGGCAACTTGCTCCAATTTTTCTACTTTGACCTCATTTAGCTCATGGTCTGCCCGCAGCAAAATAGCAACCACAGGCGTATCCGTGCCCTTTACCAGCAGGGTTTTTAACACCTGCTGTAGCGGTAATTTCAGGAATTTAGCAACTTCTTCAACCGAATGCTGACCAGGTGTCGCAACCCGCTGCATCGCTTCGGTGGCAACCGCCGGTTCTGCGGTGACCAGCTGGGTAGTCGCCTTCTCTACATTCGCCGCGTAATCACTAGCATCACTGTAGGCAATTGCATCTTCACCAGAATCAGCCAGCACATGAAACTCATGGGATGCCGCCCCACCAATGGCGCCACTGTCTGCCTCAACCATCCGATAGGTGAGCCCGGTTCGGTCGAAAATCGCACAGTAGGCCTGACGCATACGCTCGTATGTTGCGGCCAGCGATTCATCATCAAGATGAAATGAGTAGGCATCTTTCATCAAAAATTCACGGGCTCGCATCACCCCAAACCGAGGCCGGGTTTCATCACGGAATTTAGTCTGAATTTGATAGAAACTGGCTGGCAGCTGGCGATAGCTACGCACATTGCGGCGCACCATGTCGGTAATCACCTCTTCATGGGTCGGGCCAAAACAGAACGACCGATCGTGACGATCGGTAAAACTGAGCAACAGGGGTCCAAACTTACCCCAGCGGCCAGACTCCTCCCAGAGTTCTGCCGGCTGGGTTGCCGGCATCAATACTTCCTGGGCACCCGCCGCATCCATCTCTTCACGAACGATTTTTTCTACCTTGCGTAACACTCTTAATCCGAGTGGCATCCAGGTATAGATACCCGCGGCAAGTTTGCTGATCATGCCCGCACGTAACATCAACTGGTGACTGACAATCTCCGCATCAGCTGGGGTCTCTTTTAAAGTCGAGAGTAAAAAATTTGAGCTACGCATGGATCTAAACCTACTAATAAATAAATAGTGCCAATAAAACAAAAGGCCCGGAACCGCCGGGCCTTAATGTAAATCCTTACCAGCGGCTAAGCCGCTGCCATTACTCTATTCCTTCGAATAACACAGTACTCAGATAACGTTCACCGAAAGAGGGAATAATCACCACAATCGTTTTTCCCGCAGCTTCGGGTCTTGACGCGATATCGGCTGCAGCGGTCATTGCCGCTCCGGAGCTAATACCACAAAGGATACCTTCCTCTGCCGCACAGCGCCTTGCCATCGCGACTGCTTGCTCATTATTAACCTGAATAATTTCGTCAATCACATCGACGTTAAGCACTTCCGGTATAAAACCAGCGCCAATACCCTGTATTTTATGAGGCCCTGGCTCACCACCACTGAGCACCGCCGAATCGGTCGGTTCTACAGCCACGGCTTTGAACCCAGGACGACGCTGTTTAATCACTTCGGCGATACCGGTAATGGTGCCGCCGGTACCAACCCCGGAGACCAGATAATCCACTTCACCATCCGTATCCCGCCAGATCTCCTCAGCGGTGGTATTACGGTGAACCTGCGGATTTGCCGGGTTGGAAAACTGCTGTGGAATCAAACTATTAGGCGTTTGCGCCTGCAACCGCTCGGCCTCGGCAATCGCCCCTTTCATGCCAGCGGCGGCCGGGGTCAACACAATTTCGGCCCCCAACGCTTTAAGCACCTTGCGCCTTTCGACACTCATTGACTCCGGCATTGTCAGTAACAACCGGTAACCTTTCGCAGCACAAACGAAAGCCAGCGCTATACCGGTATTACCACTGGTCGGCTCTATCAATAGTGTTTCGGCATTGAGTTGGCCCGATTTTTCAGCCGCCTCAACCATGGCCGCACCGATACGATCCTTTACTGATGCCAGTGGATTAAAAAATTCCAATTTAGCCAGCACTCGGGCGTTGCCGGAAACCACACGATTAACCTGTACTAGTGGGGTGTTACCGACCGTCTCGATGATATTGTTATAGATATTTGCCATGGAGATCTCCTCATCAATAAGCGCAACTTACTGCTACGTTGATTTCTATCACTTCAGGCCAACATCAGCCCAGCACCGCCAATACATCCGCTAGCATCGCAATATCACTACGGGCCGCCATCTTGGTAATAGCGTGGCGATGATCCGATTCAACCGCCGAACAGCAGCAGTCATCAACCACAATCACGTTGTAGCCTAGGTCCACCGCGTCCCATGAGGTCGAGTCGACCACAAAATCAGTAACCACACCCGCCAGAACCACGTCAGTGATGCCGTTTGCCTGCAGGATTTCATGTAGATTGGAACTGGCAAAGGCACTGAACACCCATTTACCGATGACCGGCTCATCACCCTGGGGCGCCACATCCTCATGAATCGCCGCACCCCAACTACCCGGCACTAAAATCGGGTCCGCATCCGGATTCCCCAACATCTGTAGGAATTCGCCTCGGGTAGGGTTCTGAAACTGACTGGCGACGGTCGGGTCGACCACGATGTGTATCACCTGCATACCAGCGCCGCGCGCAGCAGCAAGCAATTTAGCCGTATTAGGGATAACACCACTGGCCGCTATCGGCTCAGCGAAACCGACCATCTGCGCAAATCCGGCATCCGCGTGGGAGATGTCGTTTTGAAAGTCCATCGAGATCACGGCTGTAGTCGCCGGATTAAAAGTCAGTGCCATGGTTACTCTCCTGTTTTTAAGATCCGCTAATCGTCACATAAAAAATCAAGCAGCATCGAATTGAATCGACGGGTATGTTCAATCTGAGTCCAGTGGCCACACTTGCCGATCATGTGCAGCTGAGCGTTGGGCAGCAGCTCAAACATTTTCAGCGAATTGGTGTAGGGCAGAATGACATCTTCACGGCCATGAATAATCAGCGCCGGCGCCTGGATACCACGAATATCTTCATCACTACTGGCAAGGGCTTCTATCGAGCGTTGGCGTGGCGCTGGAAACATAGCCGCAAATCGCTCCTGCACCCCAGGGCGGTTGCTCGCTTCAAAACGCATTTTAGCCAGATCGTCACTGACCAGGTCACGACTATAGGCAAACAGGTCGAGCATTTTCTTCATGTTCTCAACCGATGGGGTGTAACCCCAGGTGAAATCAAGACCTTCGGTGAGCTCAAAACTGACACCAGCAGCCCCCATCAGCACAATGCGGTCAACCCGGTCTGGATGGGCAATAGCCATCGCCAGAGTCAAAGCACCACCGAACGAGTTACCCACCAAATTAGCTTTTTCGATGTTCAACGCATCTAGCAGGCCAATCAGATGCTTAACCCAGTTTTCCAGGGTGTACTCAGCGCCATCGGGGGTTTCGGTATAACCAAAGCCGAGCATGTCAGGGGCGATAATACGTAATTTTTCTGACAGCACGGGCAACGATTTAGCCCAGTTAGCGAAGCCGGTCACACCCGGACCAGAGCCATGAATCAGAACCGTGGGCGCACCTTCACCAAGGTCGTGGTAGTTGGTCTTGATGCCAGCGGCATCGATAAACTGGCCAATTTCGGGGTTATCACTCACGATTCATCATCCTCTGTTTTTT
>JAHRWJ010000170.1 GCA_019090185.1 Immundisolibacteraceae bacterium | reverse complement strand
CGGCTCTATTCAGCCTCAACATATTTCTTAATCATGCCCTGACAAACCGCACTTTCTCGGTCTTTTTCACAACTGGTCAGAATCATGCCACAAGCTGATTCGCCCATTTCCTTTATACCCGCCAACATGCCTTTCATGGCGTCATTGCTGACCTCAACCTTAGCTTCAGCCATTTGCCCCATACAGTCATCATAAGCAGCTTGCACCGGGTCGCTACTACACGAAGCCAACCCCAAGCCACTAGCCATTAAAGCAACAACTGCAATCATTCGAATTGGTTTAACTAACATGTAGAGCACTCCTGAAAAAAATTAAAAACAAAACGTATCCATGGTGAAATTGGCCGCATTGTCGCCGATTAACGCCCTAAACAGGGAGACTATCTCTGAAAAACATCCATCCAACCCACACAGCAGTCAACGCCGGTCAATGTTATCTTGTCACCCCTGAATCAGCAGCAGAGTAGTCTGCAAAAAGATCACTCGATCCAGCCATGTTCTTTCAAGAACAAAGAGCAATTAATTCATCTTTAGTGAGGAGCAAAACCATGTCCGAAAGCACCGTGCTTTACCGCCGCGAAGGCAAAGTCGCCATTATCACCCTGAACCGCCCCGAAGCGATGAATTCGATGACCGTATCGATGATGGAAAACCTCACCGCTGCCGTCAAACGGTTCGACAACGATGACGACGCCTGGGTCGCCATTATCGATGGCAATGGCCGCAGCTTCTGCACCGGTGCGGACTTAAAAGAGTCTCTGGGCCTAATCGAAGAAGACGCCGGCAACCTGTATGAGTTGCCAAAGACCGGCATGGCCACCGTCACCGCGATTGCCAATTGTAAAAAACCAACCATTGCCGCCATCCATGGCCACACAGTGGCAGGCGGAATGCTATTTGCTAACGCTTGCGCACTGATTGTGGCAGCTGAATCTACAAAAATAGCCATGCCAGAGACTAAAGTGGGAATGCCTACTCTGGGTTACCTGGACATGTGGAAGGTTGTTGGGCCCCGCCGTTTCATGGAAATGGCCCTCACCGGCAGCAGCATTAACGCCCAAAAAGCGCTCGATTGGGGACTGGTCAACAAAGTCGTGGCTGACGACAGCCTGTTTGATGAAGCGCTGGCCATGGCCAATAAAATTGCCAGCAACTCGCCAAAATCGGTTGCCGGTCACCTCAAAGCGGTCAAGCTCTCGATCAAGTACAACAAAGAGTTGCTCGAAGAGATGGCTACCGATATCTGGGACGACGTGGTCTACAGCGAAGACCTGCAGGAAGGACTCAAATCCTTTGGCGAGAAGCGGGCGCCAGTCTGGAAAAACAAATAACCGAACTCAAAAATAAAAAAGGGCGCCCCGACACAATAGCCGGGACGCCCTTTTTTTTGACCTGTTATTCAGCCGGAGTTATCACTCTTCGTAAAGCGTGAAAACACCTTCTGCCGCTTCATCCCTGAGCGGAATTAGCTGTTTATACTCATCTGAATCCCACCAGGTGCGAAAAGTCGCCTCATCAGGGAATCGAAACACCACCAACCCACCATCGACCGTACTGCCAGCCAGATCAGCCAGCTTATTGCCTTTGGCTAGTAGCTCACCACCAACTGCCCGCGCCATTGGCCCGGAAGCCGCACGGTATTGAGCCAACTTATCCGCATCCTTGACCTTCATGCTGGCAACTAATATCACACCCATCTATACAACTCCCTGATAGCAAAAGTGGGCGGCTAATTCAGAGTTTGCGTCTCAATCAGCCACCACCCAATCAAAATTAAACGATATCGACCGCCTGCAATTTACCGATCAAACGCTCGCGCTCTTCACCGGTTAGCGATTGCACCGGTGCGGTCACCGGGCCCGCATGCAGACCTAAAAATTCACACCAGACTTTAATCACGCCAATCAAACGGGCATAGGCTGCGGTTTTTGATAACGGCCCCATGAACTCATCTTCGTAAATTTCCCAGATTGGCCGCAGGCTCATCCATTGGTCCCAAGCCGTATCCCACTCACCACGCAACGCGTTGTCGTAATAGCTACGCAACACTTCACGTTTTTTGCCATACAGCAGATAAGAAAACTCGGCAAACAACACCTGGCCGCCACGACGCAGGTCGTCGAGGAAAAACTCTTCAATCGGGTCAGAGACGATAAAGTCATCCCGCAATTCGCGGCGTAACTGTAGCGACTCTGCCCGATTCAGGTGGCCCTGCTTAACACAGACCACCGTGTCGATGTCGACCAGCTTTTTCATCAGTTCAAAACTCAACACTTTGCCGGATACTGGCGTGCGATAAAGGCAGACCGCCAAGTCGGAGCGGTCGGTCAGGTATTTAAAAAAATCGAATATTTCGCTGTCGGTACGCAACTGGGTCATTGGGTTCATCACCTCGGCACCGCTGAAACCCAATTTTTCGATATGGTCGAGTTTACGCAGGCAAAAATCTGCCGACGGATCGAGGATGATGCTCCAGAGATCGGTGCGACCATTCACCGCATCGCCAACAATATCGTGGAAACGAAACCACTCTTCGGGCTGCATATTCCAGGTTTCAGAAGCAAACCCGCCGACGACCAGACCATCCACACCCCAATCAATATAGGTATCGATGTTCTCGCGCATTTTTGCCTCGTCGATCTTACCGTCGACAGTAATCGGCGTTATCGGTGCAGAGTAGAAACCTTTAAGGGTTTCCTGCGCCCAGCTCTTAGCCTCACCACGGGTAAAATTTGCCATCTTGCTCTCCTCAATTCAGGTTAATCAGTCCATATGCAGCCAGACCCAATACGAAATTCTAGTCGGCGATAATGCCCTATTGCGGGACAAACGGCACCTACATTAAGGCAACGATCAATCGCGCTTCAACAACCAAATCACCGAGGCTGCCCAGTGATTATCTAAACAGCCGGCTAATAAACATGGACGACAGACCCATAGGTGGCTTCTGATCTGCTCAACCACTGCGCTATGATGACCAGCAACCACTGCTAACCAATATCGATGCCACCGTTTTCTACAAAACTGATGAGAGGGCCCTATCTGTGAACTATCAGGAAGCCGACCATATCCGCATGCTGCGGGAGATGCTGCAGAAGTTCGTTGAAAACGAAATGCCTCGTGAATTGGCCAGGGAATGGGATCAGACCAACGAATATCCGGCAGAGGTATTCGCTAAATTAGCCGAACTTGGCGTTACCGGCATGACGGTACCCGAAGAATATGGCGGTAGTGGTCGGGATATCCAGGCCACCATGATCACTATCGAAGAACTCTCTAAACGGTCGATGGCGGTGGCAGTGCCTTACATCATGGCCACCTGTTATGCGGGCATGAACCTGGTGGAGTGCGGTAACGAAGCACAGAAAGCCGACATGCTGCCCCGGGTTGCCAGCGGCGACCTACTATTTGCGTATGGGCTCACCGAACCTGATGTTGGCGCCGACCTGGCCAGCGTGCGAACCACCGTGGTACGTGACGGTGATGAGCTGGTGATTAATGGCTCCAAACGGTTTTGCAGTGGCGCTGAAATTTGTGACTATATCTATACCCTGGCTTGCAGCGACAAAGATGGTGAACGCTACCAGAACCTCTCTTTCGTGATGATTCCGCCCAAGAGTGAGGGTGTCACCATCGAACGCATCGCCACCATGGGCATGCACGGCGCAGCCACCACCGACGTCACCTTTAATAATGTCCGGGTACCGGCCAGCCTGCTGATGGGTGGTGACGAAGGCTGGAACAATGGCTGGAAAATGCTCG
>JAHRWJ010000169.1 GCA_019090185.1 Immundisolibacteraceae bacterium | reverse complement strand
GCTTTCATCGCAACTATCAACAGCATATGCAAGCCAATGCCAGCCAGACCTTTCTCTATCGAGAATTGAAGGCGGGCCGAATTCCGGCAGGAATCGAATTCTATTTGCCACTGTTTTTTAATACCACCGCAACCTTGTTTGATTACCTTCCCGACAACACGCTGATCAGTTATTCAGAGAGCTGTTTTGAACAGGGGGAAGAGTTCAGAAAGATGGTCGACGAACGTCGAGAACACCGTAAGGTGGATATCGACCGGCCACCTTTGCCCGCAAATTTACTCTACCAGCAGGTCAATGAACTGTTTGCGGAATTCAAAAAATGGCCTGCACTCAAACTAGCCAGCAAACATCAGGGCACCCCGTTACCTGACGTACGGGCAAATGCTCACAGCTCACAACCGGTCGAGCAACTAGAAAAGTTCATTGGCTCTACTAGTAGCCGAACTTTATTAGTTGCTGAATCTAATGGCCGCCGAGAAGCGCTGATAGCCACTTTAAGAGGCAGCCACCTCAACCCCAGTAGTTGTGATGATTTAGCGCAATTCATGGCCAGTGATTCGAGGCTGGCCATCACGGTTTCACCCCTTACCCAAGGGTTACATAATACCGACCTGGGCATCACCATCATCACCGAGTCGATGCTCTATGGTGAGCAACTGATAGCCAAACGCCATCGGCAGCAACGTGACCCTGATCTTGATGCCATTGTCCGCGATCTAAGCGAATTGCGGGTCGGTGACCCGGTAGTCCACGTTGACCATGGGGTGGGCCGTTACCAGGGACTTGAGGTGATGCAGCTTGGGGAAACCACTGGCGAGTTCCTCTGCCTGGATTATGCCGGCAGCTCTCGTATCTATGTACCCGTCGGTAACCTCGATCAAATCCACCGCTACGCTGGCGCCGCCGGCGGTAACCCACCACTCCACAAACTCGGTAACAATCAGTGGGGAAAAGCCCGCAAGAAAGCAGAAACTAAAGCCCGAGATGCGGCTGCAGAATTACTAGAGATTTATGCCCGGCGAGCCGCCCAGTCTGGTTATTCCTACCCATTAGATGACTCAGATTACCGCCTGTTTGCTAGCGAGTTTCCTTATGAAGAGACACCTGATCAGGCCAAGGCCATCGATGAGGTGATTGCCGACCTGAGATCTCCACACCCGATGGACCGAGTTATCTGTGGTGATGTTGGTTTTGGCAAAACTGAAGTTGCTGTTAGAGCCGCCTACGTGGCCGCAGCGGCCGGACGCCAGGTTGCACTGTTGGTACCAACCACTTTATTAGTACAGCAACATACCGAAAGTTTTCAGGACCGTTTCGCCGACACCCCTTACCAGATCGCCGGACTGTCTCGTTTTCAAACCCCTAAAGAGCAGCGATTGGTAGAAGCTAACCTGCTCAACGGTAAACTCGACATTGTTATTGGCACTCAAAAACTGCTCGGAAAGTCGATTCAGTTTAAAGATTTAGGTCTACTGATAATCGATGAGGAGCACCGCTTTGGGGTGCGCCAGAAGGAACGCTTCAAAGCACTTCGGGCAGAAGTCGATATCTTAAACCTGACCGCTACCCCCATTCCCCGCACCCTAAGCCTGGCGATTTCTGGCCTCAGAGATCTATCGATCATTGCTACCCCGCCGCAGCGGCGCATGGCGGTAAAAACCTTCGTCCGGACCTGGGATGCTCTGCTGATTAAAGAAGCTTGCCAGCGAGAGTTTAGCCGTGGTGGCCAGGTCTACCTCATCCATAACCGGGTCAGTAGCATCGACAAAACCGCCCGAGAATTGGCTGAGCTTCTACCCGATGCCAGCATTCGGGTCGCCCACGGACAGTTACCAGAACGCGACCTCGAACGCATCATGGTGGACTTTACCCATCAGCGTTTTAACTTGCTGGTCTGTTCGACCATTGTCGAGAGTGGTATCGACGTACCCAGTGCCAACACCATTATTATCGACCGTGCCGATCACCTCGGCCTGGCCCAGTTACACCAATTACGAGGCCGGGTTGGTCGCTCACACCATCAGGCCTACGCCTATATTCTGGTTCCCGATAAAGCCCGATTGAAAGGTGACGCCCTGCTGAGACTAGAGGCCATTGAGGCGTTGGGGGACCTGGGCATTGGTTTTAGCCTGGCAAGCCACGACCTTGAAATTCGAGGCTCTGGTGAGCTTTTGGGGGAACAACAGAGCGGCCGTATACAGGAGGTCGGACTGACCCTCTACCACGAACTATTAGAGCGAGCGGTTTCTGACTTAAAAGCAGACCAGGGTCTGATTAGTGAACCGATAAAACTTTCTACGGTCGACGTCGACCTACAACTGCCGGCGATGCTGCCGGAGTCATACCTCTACGATGTGCATGCCCGGCTGGTTATCTATAAACGTATTGCCGCCTGTAACAGCGCCAATAGTCTGCACGAACTGCAAGTCGAGTTAATTGATCGTTTTGGCCTTCTGCCAGAACCGGCAAAGAATTGCTTTCGACTTGCCGAGCTAAAATTGCACGCCGCCCGGTTGGGAATAGAGGCTATTGCCAGCGCCCGCGGGGGGTTAACGATCCGCTTTAGTAAATCACCTCACATCGATGTTGACGCCCTGATTGCTCTGATTCAGACCAGTCCAAGACAATATCGTTTTGATGGAGCAACCAAATTGGAACAGTCACTGGACGAAGAGACCTTTGAGTTACGGTATGAAAAGGCAATGGCGTTAATAGAGCTATTAACGCCGTCTGAAGCGACCGAGGCAGCCTAACCATTCGTGCTGTCTGAATCTGCCCGAGGGGTTTTCCATCAAGCTAGAGACGAAACCAGCCTGGGCCGACTAATCGCCCATTAATTCCTCAAAGCCAAAATCTCTTAAATCACGAATCCTTTGTGGATATAACACTCCGTCCAGGTGATCACATTCGTGTAGGACCACTCTGGCATGAAATCCGCTTACCATACGATCGATGGTTGCCCCCGTCTGATCAACACCCTGATATCGAATGGCTCTTGAACGTGGCACCAGACCGCGCATCCCCGGCACACTCAAACAACCTTCCCAATCGAGCTCTTCGGCACCATCAATCACCTCAATCCGGGGGTTGATGAGCACCGTTTTGGGTACCGCTAGCTCATCCGGATATCGATTATTTTGGTCAAACCCAAAAATAACAATTCGCAGCGACTCACCAATTTGCGGTGCTGCCAACCCAACCCCGTCGGCATCAGCCATGGTATCGAACATATCGATCAGCAAATCATCAATAGCCGCGGCAGGCACTACCGACACCGGCTGGGCTATCTGCTGCAAACGTCTGTCACCCATCCGTAATATTTCTCTAATCGCCACTTTGTTGATACTCCAGCTTACCCAGCCACTATACTCAGCAACATGAGTATAAAAACCCCACATGTCGCCTGGTTATTAATCGGCTTACTATTTAGCCACTTGGGCCATACAGAAACGCCAGAGTTTTATGAAATCGAAATTATCGCCTTCAAACAGCCCAATCTATCCGCTGCTTTTGACGAATATTGGCCTGCAGCAGAAGCCTCCCGGCCGCTCCCCAGGCTAAAACGACTGTTCTCTGCTGAACCGCCATTATTAGATTTAACCACCCTCAAGGGATTACCTGAAAGTGGAGAAAACAGGAAAAAGGATGCATTAGAAACGGACGAAACGGCGACAATAGTCGCAGCCGAAACCGCTAACCCACACCAGGACACTGGTTTAAAAACAGCGCTAAAGCCGCTCATAGAGAAACCTACCGCCGACAACGACAGCACGCCTGTTGAGAGCCATCAAACCCCCGCTGAATTTACGCTGCTAACCAAGCAGCAGCTTCAGCTCACAGCCGTTACCAAATCGTTGCTCAAGAAACGTTTAACTAAAAACATACTGCTTCATACCGGCTGGATACAGCAGATACGACCAGCAAACAGTGCAGTACCCATCTTACTCGAAGGCGGCAATCCGTTAACCCCCAACCAACCTGGACAACAGTGGCTCAAAGGTAATTACCGCGGCTACTATCTTGGCTCTGTCTCGCTTGGAACCGACAATTTCAGTTTTCCTGAATTCGAACTAGAAGGCACTGTTAGTTTTTACCAAACTCGTTACCCACGGTTAGAAACAAGTTTATGCCAAACCTTAGCCCCCAAATTCCTGACCCACCAGCTGTTTCAGCCCAAGGAGCCAACCTTAATTAAAGGCGACCATCCCTCTCAGCAAATATGTAGCAAGGAAGTAAGGGGTTTAAGTTATGGGGAATTAATCTACTTTGACACGCCATCTTTTGGCATCGTCATCCAGGTCAGAGTTCATGAACTATCGCTTGAGCCAAAAACCGCCCTACCTGGATAGTCAAAACCAATTAAAGCATTAGAGAACTGCAGGTTAAGCCATGGCACCTGATCATTGAATCAGCTCAGCTTGCGACCGGCGTTGGTAAAGTAGGTCAACGATCTCACCCTGAGGCTGATAACCACTAACCAGTTGGCGTAACAACACTCTGATCTGCTCGCAATCATCTCGCCTGGCAGCGGCAATCAGCTGATCTAAGGCAATTTTTAATGCCTCCCATTCTAAAAACTCTTCATTCGCGCCGAAAATCATCGGGTGCTCGGTTTTAACCACCTGATCACCGATCAAAAGCTCTTCATATAATTTTTCACCCGGACGTAAACCGACGAACTCAATAGCGATGTCACCATCGTCGTGATTATCCTCTCGAACGGTTAACCCACTGAGGTGAATCATTTTTCGAGCAAGCTCATATATGCTCACAGAATCGCCCATCTCCAGCAAAAACAGCTCCCCGCCCACGCCCATAGCACCAGCCTGAATAACCAGCTGCGCGGCCTCAGGAATGGTCATAAAATAGCGAGTCACCTGCGGGTGTGTCACCGTCACCGGGCCACCCCTATTAATTTGCGCCTGGAAGCGTGGGATGACCGATCCCGATGACCCGAGCACATTGCCGAAACGAACCATAATAAAGCGAGTCGCATTAACTCGGTTCAATCCTTCAGCGTCACCGAGTAGCCGAGGCGCAGGTTGTTTGCTTAACGCCTGTAAAGTCATCTCCGCCAATCTTTTGGTACCACCCATAACGTTGGTAGGCCGTACCGCCTTGTCAGTCGAAACCAGCACGAAATTTGTCACCCCGCACTTGATCGCTGCCTGAGCTGTATTTAAGGTTCCAAGCACATTGTTAAGTAATCCCTCGCTTAAGTTATGCTCAACTATCGGAACATGTTTATAGGCAGCCGCATGATAAAGCGTTTCTACCTGCCACTGCCCCATCACCTCTTCTAATCGATGACAGTCTCGAATTGAACCGAGGATGGGAATAACTTCTATGTCGGCTAGTCGTCCAGACAGCTCTACCTGAATGTTATGCAGTGCAAGTTCGCTCTGCTCAAACAGGACCAGTACTGAAGGATTATTCAATAAAATTTGACGACATAACTCAGCACCGATGGAACCACCCGCCCCGGTCACCATCACCACCTTGTTGACAATACAGCGCGCCATCAGCTGCTGATCAGGATCGACCACATTGCGACCCAGCAGATCAGCGACATCAATTTCACGAAGATCACCGACTTCAGCCCTACCGGTGGTCAACTCCTGAATATCCGGTATTGACCGAATACGTAATGAAAAATGTTCTAACTGCTGCAGGATTTTTTGCCGTCTAGAACGGCTCACAGAAGGGATCGCCAACAACACCTCTTCAGCCCCGGTTTCCCGAACCATCTGTTCAATATGCTTAGGCTTATAAACTTTTAATC
>JAHRWJ010000168.1 GCA_019090185.1 Immundisolibacteraceae bacterium | reverse complement strand
TTCGGCGACGAGATTTCAAAATAGTGGCGGCTGGCTATAGTCGTTTACCTTGATGTGGAATGATCTGTTATCAGCGCTCTGTCTGGTGATGGTGTTTGAGGGACTGATGCCATTTTTGAGCCCTCGCCGGGCTAAGAAAATGATGGCGATGATGTCGCAGCTTAATGATAAAAGTCTGCGTATTAGTGGATTGCTGAGCATGCTCAGCGGTGTGCTGTTGCTGGCTTTATTGCGTTAATTAAGGGTTTATTAGATGCAGTGGTTATTGCCTGCGGGAATTGAAGATGTATTGCCGCCGCGTGTGCGGTTACTGGAGCGGGGTCGGCAAACCACGCTGCAGTTGTTTGATGAATGGGGCTATGACCAGGTTATTCCGCCGCTAGCCGAGTTTGAAGATTCATTGTTGACGGGTATCGGCGAAGACCTGGCCGAGCAGACGTTTCGGATGATAGATCCTGAAACCGGTGGCATGCTGGGGGTGCGGGCGGATATGACGCCACAGGTGGCGCGCGTCGCTGCCCGGCATTTTGATTTATCCCAGCCGGTTCGGCTCTGTTACCTGGGCAGCACGTTGCAGGCGCGGCCACCGACGTTCCACCTATCACGAAACCCATTGCAGCTAGGTGCTGAACTATTTGGTGACAGTGGAGTGGCCGGCGATGTGGAAATCGTCCGGTTGATGGTCGCCAGCCTGGAAAGGTTAGGGATTGATGGTTTTCTGTTGGCTTTGGGTCATGTGGGGGTTTTTCATGCATTGGCTGAAGAGGCTCAGCTCACCGATGAGCAGGAGCGTGGCTATCACGATATTCTTCAGCGTAAGGCCTTGGCCGAGATAGACCCATTTCTGGATGGTTTGAATTTAACGACCCAGCAGCGTAGCAGTTTACGGGCACTGGTTGATTTGCATGGCGGCGCTGATGTGCTTAAAAAGGCTGACCGGCTATTGGCCGGTAGCGGTGTCGAAGTACGAAACGCACTGCAGGAGCTAATAGACATTTCTGCAGCGCTGCAATCACATTTGCCTGAATTAGACCTCTATTTTGATCTTGCTGAGGTTCGTGGATATCACTATCACACAGGTTTGGTGTTTGCTGCTTATGTTGAGGGCGAAGGCCGTGCAATTGCCAGGGGCGGTCGCTATGACGGCGTTACTGCCGCATTTGGCTCGGAATGTGAGGCCACAGGATTTAGTGCAGATTTAAAAAATTTGATCGCGCTTTCCGGTGCCAGTTTTGATTTGGCTGCCGACCTGGTTGATCAAAAAATGGTGCTGGCACCTGCAGAGTCAGATGACTCTTTAGTGAAGGCAATAGCAGCATTGCGCTCGGAGGGTTGCCGGGTGGTTAATGAATTGCCGGGTCGAGCAGCGCCAAAAGGAATAACCCATCTGCTGGTTGAGTTAGGCGGCGAATGGCAATTAAAGCCATTGCCTGCGTCTAGCTAAGTGATTTTCATTCAGGAATTTTTAGGAACGTCAGTTGAAAGTGAATAACCTGGTAGTGATTGGCACCCAATGGGGTGACGAAGGCAAGGGCAAAATTGTCGATTTGCTGATGGAGCATGCCCGGGTGGTGGCCCGTTTTCAGGGCGGCCATAACGCGGGACACACCGTGATCGTTGGTGAACGTAAAACCGTACTGCACTTATTACCGTCAGGTATTTTGCGTGATCAGGTGCTCTGCGTGATTGGCAACGGTGTGGTGCTTTCACCAGAAGCGTTGCTCAGTGAAATTGCGGAAGTTGAGGCGCAGGGTGTCAAGGTAGCCGAGCGGTTAAAAATAAGTCCGGCCTGTCAGTTAATTCTGCCGTATCACATTGCATTGGATCAGGCTCGGGAGGGCGCGAAGGGCGATGCAAAAATTGGTACCACCGGTCGCGGAATTGGCCCAGCCTATGAAGATAAAGTGGCTCGCCGAGGCATACGTTTGGGTGATTTGCTCAATGTAGCAACCTTAGAGAGCAAGCTTAAAGAAGCGTTGGATTTTCACAACTTTGTCCTCCAGGGTTACTTTAATAAACCAGCGCTAGATTATCAGCAGATGTTGGATAATTTAATCAGCCAATCGGAAACAATTCTGCCGATGATCGCTGACGTGCCAGCACTGTTGCAGCAGCGCATGAAGGCAGGTGACTCGATTCTGTTTGAAGGCGCACAGGGTAGTCTGCTGGATATCGACCATGGCACCTATCCTTATGTGACTTCCTCAAATACCGCGGCCGGTGCAGCGGGTTTAGGCACGGGTGTTGGTCCGTCAGACCTGGGGTATGTTCTAGGTATTACTAAAGCCTACACAACCCGAGTTGGTTCTGGTCCGTTTCCAACCGAGCTGTTTGATGAAGCGGGTAAACACATGGCTAAGGTTGGCGACGAATTTGGGGCCACCACGGGTCGGGCTCGTCGTTGTGGCTGGTTTGATGCAGTAGCGATGCGCCGCGTACGCGATCTAAATGGGCTCGATGGTCTCTGTATCACTAAACTCGACGTGCTTGATGGTCTCGATACCGTGAAGATTGCGATTGCCTATAAAGGCGCTGAGGAGCTCGGTGGTGCGGTGCTGGGGTCTGAGGGTTATGAGCAGGTAGAACCGGTTTATGAGGAGCTACCAGGCTGGCAGCAGAGCACCGCTGGCGTCACTGATTATGACCGATTACCTGCCAATGCGCGGGCCTACCTGGATCGGCTGTCTGAATTAGTGGGCGCTGGCATCGATATGATCTCTACCGGTCCTGAACGTTCTGAGACCATTATTCTGAAGCCGCCGTTTACCGTATCAGATGGGGAAGGCTAATTTAATTCCAGAGGATGGGAATAATTCAAGGCCATCGAGTTAATTAGACGAGATGGCCTGATTTCTATAGCGACTGATGTAGATCCTCTTGTTAGCGAGGTGAGTCGTTAAAGTTTCAAGCTAATGATTTTAGTTTAGATGTTCTAGCTGCCGGAACTGGCAAAAAATCTGGAAAAATTCGCGAAGCTCGGTTGTTGGTAGAAAATTTCCAACCGAGATCTCTTTAAGGAAAAGCATCACCAACTTGCCTTCATATCACGTCGCTCACCCGTTCAGCATTGCGCTGGATCAGGTTGAAGCTGTGATCTGGTAAGTTGGTGCCGAGAAGAGGACTTGAACCTCCACGGGGTTACCCCCACTGGCACCTGAAGCCAGCGCGTCTACCAATTCCGCCACCTCGGCCTTTCCTCCCCAACGGCTCACCGTTTGGGGGTGCGCAAGTTACTGTTTTAGGTTTCAACTGTCAATGAATCATAGAGAAAAAAAACGTCGAAACAACTCTGGTCGCGGGGCAACCCAATCGACTCAGCTCAGCAGTCGGCGTGAAATTGTTGAGTTACTGCTGCGCAGTGGCAAGCCGCTGACGCTAGAGGAAGTCGCTCGCAAGCTTGGGGTGTCTGATCAATCGGATCACTCTGGACTTAGTGGCAGGTTAGCGGCGATGGCACAGGATGGGCAGGTCGTGCAAGGGCGTCGTGGACGCTATGGCCTGGCGCAGAAAATGGACCTGGTCGCGGGTCGGGTTATTGGGCATCGTGATGGCTTTGGCTTTGTTACCTGTGATGAGCAGCAGGACGATCTCTATTTATCACCACGAGAGATGCGTAAGGTTTTTCACGGTGACCGAGTGTTAGCGGCCACCATCAAGGTGGATCGTCGTGGTCGACTAGAGGGTTCTGTCGTTGAAGTACTGGAGCGGGCGCATGAAACCATTGTCGGTCGTTATCAGCGCGACCAGGATGCCCACTTTGTTATTCCTGAGGACAGGCGGCTTAGTCAGGACATTCTGCTCACCGGTGCGCCATCGATAAAGGTTAATGATGGCGACATTGTGGTGGTTAGGCTGACACGACAACCCCAACGACGCCGGCCTGCTACTGGTGAGGTCGAAGAGTTGTTGGGGGGCGATTTAACCACCGAACTCGAAATTGAACTGGTGTTGCGCAAATATGACATTCCGTTCCAGTGGAGCTCAGAGGTAGAAGATCAGGTCGCGCAACTACCGCTAGAGGTAGACGGTAAGTCGATTAAAAACCGGACTGACTTACGAGCGCTGCCGTTGATCACCATTGATGGTGCGGATGCCCGAGACTTTGATGATGCGGTGTTTTGTCAGCGGTTAGACCATGGTTGGCGGATAGCGGTAGCGATTGCTGACGTGGCTCACTACGTGACCGCCGATAGTGCGCTTGACCATGAGGCTATAAGTCGTGGAACCTCGGTCTACTTTCCTGATCGGGTGGTACCGATGCTGCCAGAGGCGCTTTCAAATGGTCTCTGTTCGTTGCGACCAGCGGTTGATCGGCTGGCGCTGGTCTGTTGGATCGACTTTGCCACCAGCGGCGTGATAGCGGACTATCGTTTCGAACATGCGGTGATCCACTCCCATGCACGGCTGACCTATGATCAGGCGTTTGCCTTTATTGATCAGGGAGTGTTGTTGCCGGTTGATCAGCCATGGCAACAGGAAGTTGAACAGAATTTGCATTGCCTGGCAGAACTTCACACCGCCCAGGCGGCGGCTAAAAAAGCCCGTGGCGCGCTGGCGTTTGAGACCAAAACGGTGCAGCTACAAGTAATGGATGATGGCGAGATTAATGTTAAGCCGGGAAAACCCCGTAATCAGGCCCATCTAATTATTGAAGAATGCATGGTGGCGGCGAATCGCTGCGCTGCTGAGTTTCTCGAAGACCAGCAGATACCAACGCTTCATCGGGGTCACGACCAGCCCGATAGCGAGAAAATAGTCGCGCTTAGAAAACAACTGGGTAGCCTGCAGTTATCTTTGCCGGGGGCCGAGGTGCCGACTGCCGGTGAGATGAGCAGTCTGCTTGAGATTGCACATCAGCGGCCCGACGCCCAGATGATTCAAATGATGGTGTTGCGTAGCTTGAAGCAGGCCAATTATTCTCCGGCGCTTCGTGGTCATTACGGCATGGGGCTCGACCACTACGCCCATTTCACTTCTCCTATCAGGCGGTACCCCGATTTGTTGGTTCACCGGGCAATAGCCCACTGTCTGCAGCGGAAAAATAAAACTCCATACCGTTATAGTCTGGAGCAGATGGTCGAGCTAGGGGAAAGTTGCTCTAGTGCCGAAAGACGGGCCGACGAGGCCACGCGAGACCTGGAATCTGCCTATAAATG
>JAHRWJ010000167.1 GCA_019090185.1 Immundisolibacteraceae bacterium | reverse complement strand
GACTGGTACAGCCTGTTTGCCGATGTGGAATACCGCCACTGGGTGGGGTGGGCCGCCTGGACCCAGTTCATCTCCGATGCCAGCGATGGTCAGGTCATTGATACCGATGGCGTTGCCAGTGATTCACTGAACTCCAAGGCGTGGGGATTTGGCGGTAGTCGAACCTTCCCTATCAGTGGTAATCCGGATTTGCAGGGCTGGGCGGTAGCGTTGCAATATCAGTCGGTGAACAACGAGCACCCGTCACGCACCCGGTTTTTTCGTAATTTGACCGGTCGCTCTGCTGATGAGGTTGGCCGGGGTATGAACCGGGGCCAGGCTTATCACGCCATGGTGACCTTTATTCTTAATCCATCCACCCGGATTATTAATGAATTTACCCATTATGATGGCAGCCATCGCAGTCCGGATCATGATGCGCTGGTGAGTCAGTTACAGATCGATTTCTAGGGTTTTTCAACCACAACTTTCGCCCGCCACTTTCCATTCAAGAGTCGTCTCTATGAACGCCCATATTGCCCCGGTTGATCAGCGCGAGTCGCCGTTACGGAGCCTGTTAAAAGCGTTGTCATGGCGCATCGTTGCCACCACCACCACCGCGTTAATCGCCTATTTTATTACTGGTGATGTGACGTTGGCCTTGTCGATAGGTGGCATCGAGTTTGTCTTAAAATTTTTTATTTATTACGCCCATGAACGTGTCTGGCAGTTGGTGCCCCGGGGCTCTATCCGGCAGCTATTTAGAAAGCGTAAAACTGAGTAGCTTTTGTCGGCTAAGCCCCTGGACTGATATAGAGCCAGGCTTCGTAAACGATGAAAATGGTCAACAGTGCTGCGCCAGGTACTCTGCCAATACGACCTGAGCCGGCTTTAAAGCCACGGGCGAGTAGATAAAGCGCCAGACTCAGTAGCAGCATCAGTGGATAGTCGCGCTGGAGTAAGGCTGGGGCGATGGCCGTTGGGGCGATGCTGCCGGCGACGCCAATTACTGCCAGCAGGTTAAACATGTTAGAGCCGAGTATGTTGCCGATGGCGATATCATCTTCGCCCTTGCGCACGGCTGCCACTGAGGCGGCTAGCTCGGGCAAGCTGGTGCCCACAGCGACAATCGTCAAGCCAATAACTAGATCGCTGATGCCAAAATGGCTGGCCAGACCAACCGCGCCCCAGACCAATGTTCGTGATGCGATTAATAGCAGTATCAGACCGGATAGTAGCTGCCAGACCGGCTGGCCGGCGCCACTGGAATCGAGCAAATCTGGGGTCTGGCTGATCGATAGCTCTTCGGCCAGGGGGTCACCCGGCGCGGTTTTTTTACTCAGCCAGATAGTCACCGCCATCAGCACGAACATGCCTAGCAGCAGCAGCCCTCCATCGACTCTAGTGAGTTGTTGATCAAACAGCAGTACCAGCGTGAAAAGCATCACCGCAGCCATTAACGGGAATTCTCGCCGCAGGGTTTGGGACTGCACGGTCAAGGGTGCTATCAGCGCAGTAACGCCCACAACCAGGCCAATGTTAGCGATGTTAGAGCCAATGGCATTACCTAGCGCCAGCGCCGGGTTGCCGTTGAAAGCGGCCATCGCCGAAACTAGAATTTCCGGTGCGGAGGTGCCAAAGGCCACGATGGTCAATCCAATGATCATCGGTGATACCCCAAGCCTGACCGCCAGCGCGGCAGCACCATCGACGAACCGGTCCGCACTCCAGGCGAGTAGACCAAGACCAGCGAGCAGGGCGATGATAAATAAAGTCAGGGTTGACACGTCGGGTTTTCCAAATTGAAGGGTGAGGTTTTATAAGACGGCGGTGTTGTACCACAGCGGGCTTATTGGCAGATTAAAACCTGGTTAAGCGACTGCGCGGTAACGGGTCAACGCCGGCGCTCACTGCGTGTGGGTTGATTCCGATACTATGGTGGCTTTCATAACAACCATTGGGTTATAGGGGAACTGAATGACACCGCAGGATCAGCTGCAACAAAAGACCACCAGCTCGGCCAGGGTCGCGGCAACCGTTAACAGTGGCGATGTGCTTGATTACGGCATGTCGATTAACCAGCCTGATCTGTTTGATCAGGCGCTGGCCGATCGGGCAGCCCAACTCAAGGATGTTTATATTCGCGGCATTCTCACCGTATCGCCGCGCCAGGTGGTGCTGGTGGACCCAGAGCAGAACCATTTTAGTTACGACAACTGGCATTTTGGCACCTGGGATCGGCGTCAGTTTGATGAAAACCTGGTTAGCTACATTCCGTTCAATTTTGGTGAGTCTCCGCAGATTTATCGGGACTATTTAGAGATTGATCTGCTGGTGATCAAAACCACCCCCATGGATCGCCACGGCTTCTTTAACTTTGGTGCCAGTAACGCCATGGTGAAAGTTGCCTGTGAAATTGCCAAGCGGGTGGTGGTGGAGACCAGCAGCAGCCTGCCTTACTGTTATGGGATCGAAAATGCAGTTCATATCAGCGAGGTCGATGGGGTTATTGAGGGCAATAACGCGCCGCCGGTAGAGCTACCCAGCGCGGCGATAACCGATATTGATCGCCAGGTTGCCGACTATATTCTGCGCGAAGTTGATGATGGTGCCTGTCTGCAGATTGGTATTGGTGGCATGCCCAATGCGGTCTGCGGCGCGCTGGCCGACTCCCCGATTAGGGATCTGGGCGTGCACACAGAGATGTTCGTCGATGGCATGGTCGATCTGGCTGAGCGGGGTAAGTTAAGTGGGGTCAAAAAGAGCAGCTACCGGGGCAAAATTGCTTACAGCTTTGCGCTTGGTAGCGGCCGCTGCTATGACTTTATTGACCAAAATGAACAGTGCATTAGCTTGCCGGTGAACGAAACTAACCTGCCGGAGAACATTGCCCGTAACGCCAATGTGGTGTCGATCAATAACGCCATGCAGATTGACCTGAGCGGCCAGGTCTGTAGCGAGAGCGCCGGCCACGCCCAGCGCACCGGTACCGGCGGCCAGCTGCAGTTCGTGCGTGGTGCGGTGATGTCACCAGGCGGCAAGTCATTTATGTGTCTCTCTTCACAATTTGTCCGTGGTGACCTGGCCAAATCGCGGATTGTGGCCGGCGTTGACCCAGGTACGGTAGTGACCACGCCGCGTACCGACGTGATGTACGTGGTCAGCGAATATGGCATCACCAACTTAAAAGGTAAAAGTGTAGCCCAACGTGCCCAGGCACTGATTGCGCTGGCCCACCCAGATGAGCGCGATCAGCTTCATCAGCAGGCCCGGAAGTCGGGTTTGTTAAACAGAAAATATTGGTAGCTAGTCATGAACGGGCTTAAACCGGCACTCAGTGGTATTCGTGTTATTGAGCTTGGCAGCATGGTGGCGGTACCCTGGGGTGCATCCATGCTCGGTGATATGGGCGCGGATGTGATCAAGGTCGAGCCACCCCAGGGCGAGGAGGGTCGTGTCATGGGCGTCGGTAAAGGCGGCCAAAGTGGTCTGTTTGTCGGTAACAACCGCAGTAAACGTGACATCGTGCTTGATCTGCGCAGTGAAGCTGGCAAGCAGCAGTTGTGCAGCCTGATTGCCAGCGCCGACATAGTGATCGACAACTACCGCCCCAGTGCCCGTAAAAAACTCGGTGTTGACTACGGCGAGCTGGTGAAAATTAAACCGGACATTATTGCCATTTCAGTGAGTACATACGGCGAAACTGGTGCCGACGCTGGCAGGCCCGGAATCGATCCCTCGGCGCAGGCCAGTAGTGGTTTGATGAATATCAACGGTGAAGCCGGGGGTGACCCACTGAAGGTCGGTGTTGCCATCGCCGATGCCACCGCCGCCAATCTGGTGGCTTATGCGGCCATGGTGGCGCTCTGGGTGCGTCAAACCCAGGGTGTGGGTCAGCACGCCAGCGTTTCCCTGGAAGCTGGTTTGGTGCATGTGATGCCGGTGCAGAACGGCCAGTACACCGTGTGTGATTATGTTCAGCAGCGGGTGGGTAACGGCAGCTTTTTTTATCAGCCTTTTGAGGCCTTTAAATGCCGGGATGGGCGCACCATACAAATTGCCGCTTACAACGATAAATTTTTCCGCAATTTCTGTCGGGCGTTACAACGCGAAGAGCTCGCCGATGATGCCCGGTTTGCCGGCAAAGATGACCGTTTGGCCAACGGAGACGAATTGAATATTATCCTCAGCGGTATTTTTCTCAGCCACGATAGTGAGCAGCTGATGGATTGGTTGGTCGCTGCGGATACCATTGCGGCCAGGGTGCGTTCCACCGCAGAGCTATTCAATGACCCTGAGAGTCACCGTAAAGGTCTGGTGGTGCCAGCTCAACACCCCACCCTGGGACCGATACAACTGTCAGGGATTCCGGTGAAGTTTTCAGCGACTCCTGGGGCAATTTCCAGGCCTCCCCCCTTACTCGGTGAGCATACCAAAGAGTTACTTGGGCAGTTGGACCTGGACAAATGAGCTGGTTGTTCTGCTCTTAAGGAACATCTGAAAAACCGCGGATACTCAGAAGAAATACCCTTGGGGTTGAAGTAGAGGGTGTTTCAGAATATTCAGATTGGTGCCCCTTCGCAGGGTGTTAAATGTAGCTAATAGGCACCCTGAGGCGACAAAGAAGGTGAATGTTCTGAGGTGTCAGCGTCGAGTTCAGCGTTTTTTAGTGGTTGCTTAGTCGAATGTTAGATCGTAATACCGATTGGACACCTGATCGTTTTTTCTAGCCTGTTTTCTTAAAATGCTGAGTGGCTCACCGGTAACTATTTGAATTTCTTAAGTTATTACAATTAGTTATTGGGAGCTAGTTAGCGTGGCAGAAAAGCCTATTTTCGAAATTGCGGAGTTGCTGTCGGATCTGCGGACCTTCATCGCCGTGTTGGATCTTGAGGGTCATCTTGTCTATTTAAACCCTACGCCGTTGGAACTGTTAGAAGTAAGGCGAGAGGATATGATGGGTAGCATTTTTTGGGCCAATCAGTGGTTTAGCTAAGATAGTGAGGTCGCCGACAAGATGCATAACGGTTTTGACATTGCGTCAACAGGTAAACATACCTCCGGGCAAATCCTGGCCTGTTTAGCCGGCAAGAAAAGCGCGATGGAATAGATGATGCACCCTAAATTTTCTTTAGATGCTCGGATCGCTTACATCCTTGCCGAAGGCATGCTTGTTGACCGATGCAGAGAGACTGAGTCAGGATTTTTTGCGCTCAATTAGGCCGCCCGATTCAACAGGATCGGCCTAATCCTGAATCAAACTCTGATTCTCTTCCTTAGTGGTTAGGACGCTCAAGAATCACCCCCTGTCTACCGATAACTAATTGGTTTTATGTGTGAAAAACGGACAGGTGCGCTGAGCTAAACTAAGTGGCTACAAGAAACATATATGAGATAAAGGAGCTGATTTCTGATCTGCGGACTTTTATCGGCGTGCTGGATCTGGATGGGCATCTGGTTTTTGGTAACAGTGTGCCGTTAGAAATTTCCGGGGTTACGCGGGACGAGGTGATTGACGAGGTCTTTTGGACGACCAACTGGTTTAATCATGATCCGAAGGTGGTCGCTGAGATTAAAAATGCTTTCGACCGGGCGGTGATGGGAGAGGTGGTGTCTGGAGAAATACTAGCCATGCTGGGAGGCCGCAAAACCTGGATGGAGTATGTGCTGCATCCTAAGACTGGAGCCAATGGTTCTCTCAGTTATATTGTTGCTGAGGGCATGGTTATTGAACGTCGTAAACAGGCGGAGTCTGAACTTATTGAGCTCAATCGAGAGTTAGAGTGGCGGGTGGCTGAGCGAACCCAAAAGCTGGAAGAGGCTAACCTGAAGCTCAAGGCGCTCAGCGAAACCGATTTCCTGACCCAGCTAGCCAATCGTCAGCTTTATGATCAACGGTTCAAAGATAATGTGGCTATCGGCCAGAGAGCGAATGAGTCCGTTGGGTTATTAATGGTCGATATTGATCATTTTAAAGAGTACAACGATCATTACGGCCATGATAAGGGTGACCATGCTTTGAAATTAGTCGCGGCCAAAATATCGGAGTCTTTACCTCGTAAAACCGACCTACCTGCCAGGTTTGGTGGTGAAGAGTTTGTGGTACTGCTACCGATAACCGATCAACAGGCTGCGCTAGCAGTGGCGGAGCGCATCCGGCTAGGTATCGAGGCGATGGCGCTTCGGCACGAATATTTTGGCCCGGGTGCCGTGCTTACCGTTAGTATCGGCGTGGCCTCGTTAAGGGGCAGTGAACTGAACGAAGATGATCTGTTAAACCATGCGGATAGGGCGCTCTATATCGCTAAAGAGGCTGGTAGAAACCGTTGCCAGGTCTACGGTGGGTAGCGAAAAACCTTTTTAGACTGTGCGTGCGAGTTGGCCGCTTGCGGCCTCTGCTAGTGACTTATTGAGCGGCTAACTGTTCTATTGAGAATGTCTGGTCAGTTTCAATGGTCTCTAACATCTGCTGGCGGTTGCTCCAGGCTGCATAAGTTTTAGCCGCTTCACTTCCGGGTTTGGCTTTGGTAAGGCCATAGCGCTTTCCGGCTGGACGCCACTGGTCGTCAGAGTGATGGAATAGGAAAACCGACAGGGTCTGGTAATGGTCATCATCGAGCCCGGTCTCGGTGTAATACGCGGCCCATTGATTTTCGGTTTTTAGGGTCAGGAAGTGCTGATCCTGCTGCAGATCTGGAGTTCCGCGCAGTAACATTTTTTTGCCGAGGCTATGGGTAATCAGTTGTTGCCACTGCTCATCGCTGATTTGAGACCTATTGTTGAGTGGATCAACAGAGGCCCGAAAAGCGGTCAGATCTTCAGTCAGAATGGCCTGACGAGTCTGCGACATTGCTTGTTGCAAAGCGGCTTTTAGGTCTTGGTCTGAGTGAACCGCTGGTGGCAGGAAACTCAGGGTAACTGCTGAGATAAGGCAGGTCACAAGGGTGAGTAGTCGCTTCATCGGATCGGCTTCCTGGTTTTTGCAGAGGCTAGCCTAACTACGGGTAGGCTTCTTCAGCAGCTTACGCTGCAGGGTGCGCCGATGCATGCCCAAGGCGCGAGCGGTCGCTGATACGTTGCCGTTATGCTGATTAAGTACTTCCTGAATATGTTCCCACTGTAGCCGATTTACCGATGGTGGGTTTTGCGCAAGGTCAAGAGTCTGCGGATTGGTTTGGTGATTAAAGGCGCGGATTATTTCTGCGATACTCGCCGGTTTACACAGATACTGATGCGCCCCGAGCTTGATCGCCTCTACCGCAGTGCTGATGCTGGAATAGCCCGTCAACACAACAATAGTGGCATTCGGGTTGTGCTGTTTTAGCGGTTCGATCAAGGTTAAGCCAGAGCTTTTTTCTAGCTTCAGATCGAGAATAATTCGAGCTGGATTTGACCGTTGGTTTTCGAGCAGCGCCTGTTCAGCCGTATGGCTAATAGCGACTTTATTACCCGATTTTTCCAGACTGCGAGCCAGGGTAGCGGCAAAAACCTGATTGTCATCAATCACTAGGTAGCTAAGGGACTCGGGTGTCACGGTTGCGTCTCTGACAGTTCGATGTGGACAGTCGTGATCAGGCCGCCATCTTCGGCGTTGGCCAGCAATACCTGTCCGCCGTGACGACTCAAGCTACTACTGGTTAAATAAAGACCCAAACCGAGGCCCCCCGGCTTGTTACTGGGTACCAGCTGGCCAATCGTCTCCAGCTCAGCGCTGGTCAGCCCCTGACCATAGTCACGGATAATGATTTGTAGTGAATCCCTACTCCAGCTAATGGTTATCTGTATCTGCTCGGGACTGGCGTCGGCGGCGTTATTGAACAGGTTGAACAGAGCCTGGCGGATCACCGGGTGAAAACGGGCAGTAACAGCTTGCTGGGCAGGGGTAATGTCGGTGTTAGCGTTGATTTCGGGACGCAGCAGTTGCCAGGTGTCGAGTAATTCGTCTACATACTGGTTAACGGTTATCGCCGCTACCGGCTGGGCGATGTCACTGGCCAGGCCGGTGAGACCGCGCAAGGTGTTGCGGCAAATTTCGATTTGCTGGTTGATGGTCAGCAGACTTTCGGTTGTTGACCTTGGCGCTGCCTGGTCTGTTTTTTGGCCTGTGTTCTGATCTGGTAATTGGTCGGCGAGTAGCTCGTC
>JAHRWJ010000021.1 GCA_019090185.1 Immundisolibacteraceae bacterium | reverse complement strand
CCTAAAAAGCCCATAACCTGTTGAAATTCAAAACAACTACAGCCACTGAATTTAAAGCCAACCAACCATATATATTTTTCTTCCGAAATCAAACATTGGCCAGTTAATCATGTTTACTGCGGTTTCCCTCATCAGGTGGCGCTATAACGACAACCTGATTTAACCCGCACAACAGAGATCTCAACAGTAACCGATGAAAAATCAACAGCGCCAATAGCAACCGCTGAAAAACCGTCAGTTACAAACCGCTACCTAGAAAAGCGAGCTCTGGACAGAGCTACCGCACAGCCGAACCCTAGCCCGTAGATTCTCGGCTAACGCCAACCATCTGATCTACCCCGTCCGGATCAACCCGCTGCATTAACGGCTTAAATTTATTAATCGAATGCGCCAACAGCGGCTCATGGCGCGCTTCCCAGTCGAGCGTCGATACACCCAGGAAGACACAGCTCTGCTCAGTCAATTTTGGCAGCACCGGACCCAGGTAAGTCATCAACACTCGAAACAGGTTAATCGCCTGACTATAGATAGACGCGACTCTCTGCTCATTACCGGGCTCTTTAGCCAGTGACCATGGCGCGAGCTCGGCCAGATACTGATTAGCCAAATCCGCAAGCCCCATCACCTCTCGACAGGCGCGGGCATATTCGCGAGCCTCAAAAGCGTCGCCAATCGACTCGCCTGCGTCGACAAACTGCTGATAAAGCAACCGGTTCTCGAGCTCAGCTGACAACACACCACCAGCCTTCTTATTAATAAACCCTGCACTTCGGGAGGCGATGTTAACGACCTTACCAACCAGGTCAGAGTTAACCCGCTGAACAAAGTCATCCAGATTTAGATCCAGGTCATCCACCCCACTACTGAGTTTAGCGGCAAAGTAGTAACGCAAATACTCTGGATTGAGATGATCCAGATAGGTGCGTGCCTGAATAAAAGTGCCCCGGGACTTGGACATTTTCTGACCGTTAACCATTAGGAAGCCGTGCACATTCACTTTCTCTGGCGTTTGATAGCCCGCACCTTCGAGCATGGCCGGCCAGAAAAGTGCGTGAAAATAAAGGATGTCTTTACCAATGAAATGGTGAATTTCACGTTCTGCCCAGCCAGCACGGGCTTGATCAAGAGTCGCCTCACCTTGCTGGCGTTTTAACCAATACCAGTAACTGGCTATATAGCCGATAGGGGCATCAAGCCAGACGTAAAAAAACTTATCCTCGCTGCCCGGAATTTTAAAACCAAAATAGGGCGCGTCCCGGGAGATATCCCAATCACGCAACCCACCTTCAAACCATTCCTGAATTTTGTTACTAACCTGTTCGCCTAAATGACCGGCCCGAGTCCATTGCGCCAAAAATGACTGAAAATCTTCAAGATGGAAAAAATAATGCTCTGAATTCCGGGTCTCTGGCACGGAACCGGTCAGCACTGACTTAGGTTCGATCAGCTCACCGGCGTTATAGGTAGCGCCACAAACTTCACAATTGTCACCATACTGATCTTCGGCCTGACAGCGTGGACAACCACCTCGAATATAGCGATCCGCCAGAAACATACCCTTTTCAACGTCATAGGCCTGACTCACCGGATACTTCTTTATATGAGCCGCAGCTTCCAGACGCAGGTAGATATCTTCCGCCAACAACCGGTTTTCTTCAGAATGGGTGGTGTGATAGTTACTAAACTCAATACCGAAATCGGCAAAATCGGCCTGGTGCTCTTTAGCAATACGATTAACCAGCGCTTCGGGCGATATCCCCTCGCTCTCTGCCCGCAACATAATCGGCGCACCATGGGCATCATCCGCACAGAAATAGAGACAATCATGACCGCGGGCACGCATGTAGCGCACCCAGATATCGGTCTGTAAATACTCCACCAGATGACCGATATGAATCGAACCATTGGCATAAGGCAACGCACTGGTTACCAGAATTTTTCGTTGTTCCGTTTTCTGTTCTGGCTGGCGGGCTGACTCGGTAGACATAAGCATTCTGCAGGTAAGTTGGTTAAACGCGCCCGGTCTGAGCCGCAAGTAGCGAAGGCCTTACTAAATTTAAAAAATCCCAGTCAAAATTAGGCGGCCGCGGGGGCGCGAAAGGATACCAGACCAGTGGTCAGTCCGCGTGATAATATTGCGCCCCAAAGCGGGCCGTATAGCAATGCCTGGCATCGATTTTGGCCCACCTGGAGCCAATCCCGTGGGTTAGTTCCCCATTCATTTCAGCCATCGGACTGATCCGCAACCACCTATCAGCAACTAACTGCTCGGCGTATCCACTTAAACCAAAAACAGCAGATTACTCGCTCGAAACAAAGCAAACAGGAACTCTCTTGCCATCACCAAATCAAGCGTCGATAAAATCATTAATTGAACGCATTAACTTTCCACCCTCATCGACAGACCTGAACCCGCTCACACTAGCCGATGCCAAACAGATTCGGTCAGTGGAGGTCGATGGCGATGCGGTCACTATCGAACTGCGGTTTGGTTTTCCAGTTACTCGACAGAAAACCAACATCACCGAACTGGTAACCCAAACCATCACGGCGCAGTGGCCAGCGGCCAAGGTCAGCGTTAATGTCGAACAGAAAATAGTCGCCCACGCGGTACAAAACAGCGTCGAAGCCATACCCGGGGTAAAAAATGTTATTGCCGTGGCATCTGGCAAAGGTGGGGTTGGTAAGTCGACAACCACGGTTAACCTGGCATTAGCACTGGCCTATGAAGGCGCCAAAGTCGGCATTCTCGATGCGGACATATATGGTCCCAGTCAGCACACCATGCTGGGTGCTGAAGATCAGAAACCAGAACTGGTCGAGGGCAGCGAAAAGATGATCGAGCCGATTATCAGCCATGGTTTGCAGTCGATCTCGCTGGGCTACCTGGTTGATCGGGATTCGGCGATGATCTGGCGTGGCCCAATGGCAACCCAGGCATTACAACAGATCAGCCGTGACACCCAGTGGCACGACCTGGATTATCTGTTTGTCGATATGCCACCGGGTACTGGCGATATTCACCTGACCCTGGCGCAACAGATCCCGGTCAGTGGAGCGGTAATTGTCACCACCCCTCAGGATATCGCCTTGCAGGATGCCAGCAAGGGATTCAACATGTTCAAGAAGGTGGATATCTCGGTGTTGGGGCTGATTGAAAACATGGCCACCCACACCTGTAGCAATTGTGGCCATGAAGAACACATTTTCGGCAGTGGCGGCGGCGGCCGCATGGCTGATGAATATGACATGCCTTTACTGGGCAGTCTGCCGTTAGACATTTCGATCCGCGAGCAGGCCGATGCGGGCAAGCCGACGGTGGCCCAAGACCCGGAAAGCACGCTCAGCCAGCAGTACCGACAGGTTGCATTAGAGCTGGTCGCTCGACTGGCAAAACGTAAGAAAAATATGACCTTCAAATTCGGCAATATCGCGGTAGTCGATAAATAGACTCCCCGGTAACCAGTTTTCAGTTTCTATAGACAAGGAATTTAATTTCATGGCGATCAAATCCGACCGCTGGATCAACGACATGTCTGAGCGACACGGCATGATCGAACCGTTTGAGCCTCAGCAGATACGCGCCAAAGAGAGTGGAGAAAAGATCATCTCTTATGGCACATCAAGCTACGGTTACGATATCCGCTGCTCCAACGAGTTCAAGATATTCACCAACATCAACTCCGCAATCGTTGATCCGAAAAATTTCAACGACGAAGGTTTTGTGGAGTTTACCGGCGACGAATGCATCATTCCTCCCAACTCGTTCGCACTGGCTCGCACCGTAGAGTATTTCCGTATACCCAGGGATGTACTGGCAATTTGTCTTGGCAAATCGACCTACGCTCGCTGCGGCATTATCGTCAATGTCACCCCATTCGAACCTGAATGGGAGGGTTACGTCACCCTTGAGTTCTCCAATACAACCACCCTACCGGCCAAAATTTATGCCGGGGAAGGGGTAGCCCAGGTGCTATTTCTAGGTGCAGACGAAGTTTGTGAAACTTCATACCGCGACCGCGGCGGCAAATATCAAAAACAGACTGGCGTGACCTTGCCGAAAATGTAGTCGTGACCAAGGAACCCACCATCCACTGATTTCATAACCAGCAATACTCGAAGGCAATCAGTACTTCCTTTGGTAGAGGATATTCCTATATTATTAACGGCTATGGCCGCTAGCCGTTCCTATCCAAGGCTCAGCCGCAGCCCTACCTGAACAACATTAACCCTTAAATTCTGTTAGCCAATCGACCTCTACAAACAACGAGAATAGCCCATGACCCGCATCGTAGACGGCTTAAAAACCACCATCACCTTAACTGCCATAACATGCCTGCTTGGCGCTAGCCCTGCCTGGGCTGAAGAAGACCCCTGGGAAATGGACGAGCAGTCATTCGCTATTGAAGACCCGATGGAATCGCTCAATCGTTCTATCTATCAATTCAATACGACTTTTGACAACTATCTTCTTGAACCCACCGCAAAAGGCTATGACAAAATCACACCGGCACCGATCAAAACCGGTATCAGCAATTTTTTCAGCAACCTCTCTTATCCGGTCGTGGTGGTCAATGACCTGTTACAAGGTAAGTTTTTGCAGGGTGGCAGTGATTTCGCACGGGTTATCGTTAACAGCACCGTTGGCGTTTTAGGCATTTTTGATGTGGCCTCCCACCTGGACATGCCTAAACATAGTGAAGATTTTGGCCAAACGTTAGCCAGCTGGGGTGTCAGTGATGGCCCCTATTTAATGTTGCCATTCCTGGGGCCTAGCAGCGTTCGTGATGGCAGCGGCCTGGTAGTCGACTTTTTCGCTGACCCGCTTTATACCATTGAAGGTAACGGCGCCCGCAATGCTTTTGTGGTTAGCAAAGCCATCGACACTCGCTATCAGTTTGCTGACGAAAGTAAGCTTCTGGATGAAATTGCTATCGATCCGTATGCCTTCTTGCGCAGTAGCTATTCGCAAAATAGAGACATGCAAATCAAGGAATAGTTTGATCGCACTATTTCATCGAAACAGAGCACCTAGTAAATAATAACCGTTGCCCTCACCGGCAGCGGTTTTTTTATTCTGCTGCGACCCCCTGCTCGAAACCAGTCAGCACCATCACCCCTGTTCTCTGTTTACGGATCTCGGTTCGCTCTATCCTAAGCGGCAAATAATTGCGCTCAATTCCCATCCAGAAACGCATCTCATATTTGCCTCTGCTGGTCGTCAACAGCACTCGAACTACTGGCTCAGCTACAGGTTGTTGTGATGGCAACACCGCGACGGTTTCTTCAGCTTCGACCCGATAATGGTAATCATAAATCCGTCGTTTACTGCCACTGAGAACCTGCAACTCGATGAGCTGATCACCTTGCGCCAATCGACGCCGAAGTTCGAGCATCTGGCTAAGCTCATCGTGCAGCTCGCCACTAAAACTTCTCACCTGGTCTGCAAACGTTATTTTGTTCGTTGACCAGTCAAAACTAAAGTCCCTGGGCTTATTCGGCTTACTCGACTGAAAGAAAAAATAGTCTTGAGGCCGCAGACGCTTGCCAAGTAAATCACCACTGCTGGCCTGCTCGATCAAGTCACGGCCAAACAGCCGCCCAACACCCTTGGGGGTTAAATCCGATTGAATTGAATAACTCTGTCCACTGAGCCGGGTCTCACGGCGCATCTCGCCGACGACCTGTTTTAGGTGGCTAACGGAATAACGGGCTATCCAGTGACTGGACGGCGGTTGATCACTTAAGAGCTCTGCCTCACCGGCCAGGGGAAAAAGTAGACACAATCCGACCCACCCGAGAATTTTTATCAATCAGGGATCCTCACGCCGTCACTGGGTTCACCGTCCAGCGTTAAACCGGCCTCCGCATTCCAAAGCAGCCGGCCACTAACCAGCAGTTTTAAAACCTCTGGATAAAGTCGGTGTTCATGCACCAACAGACGCTGGGCTAACGAGGCCTCGTTGTCATCTGAATGAACCGGCATGGTTACTTGCCCTAACAGCGGCCCACCGTCTAGTTGAGCGGTCACCAGATGAACTGAAGCGCCATGCTCAGCCAGGCCAGCCTCCAACACCCTTTTATGGGTGTGTAGACCTGGAAACGCTGGCAACAAAGAGGGATGAACATTGACGATTCGACCGGCAAACCGATTAATAAAACTGTCACTGAGAATACGCATAAACCCGGCCAGCACAATCCAGTCAGGCTCGACCTGTGCCAGCCGAACCGCCAGCGCTT
>JAHRWJ010000020.1 GCA_019090185.1 Immundisolibacteraceae bacterium | reverse complement strand
TGATTCGTCAGCAGATAGCCGTCGGCTGAAACAATAAACCCCGATCCCAGAGAACGGGCTGGCGCAATCGGGCCATCGCTACCCCGAGGATCACCAAAAAAATGTCGAAAAAAATCATCCATCGGCGCGCCCGGTGGCATCTGCGGTGGCCGTCGGCCAGCACCATGGCGTTTGCGTTCCTGTTTGGTACTGATATTGACTACCGAAGGGCCCGCCCGGTCAGCCAGCTCAACAAAATCAGGCAATTCGCCAGCCAGGGCTGTCGATGTGTTGCTGCCGCCCAACACGAACAGGGATATCCCCAACAAAACAATTTTTTTAACTATCTGCAACTTAAGTCTCCTTCCCGTTCAAATATTCGTTAACCAATGACTATTAATTTTCTAACCGTTTAATCCCGATCCGGCAGTAACGTCTGATCCACACTTTGAAAAACCCTGGCGGCGCTATTAGAGGTAACCATGCGCCGAAAGCTGATCAACCAGATGATGGTCGCGATCAGCGCGGCCCCAATGGCACCGGCATCGCCATACCCATAGTGCCCGCCGCCGGCCGCAACAATCAGCCAGATCAGAGGCAACAGATAAGCCAATAGAGAGCTCCACAACAGATGTGATTCACTAATAGATAATCTAAGCCGACTACCGGCGACCGCATGGACCCGATTGGGTAATTTCAATCGTTGTCGCGAAGACAATAATTTGCCCCAGATAGCCCCGCCACAACCGTTGCCCTGGCGACAACGCTGGCACTGACTATCCATGTTTCGCATCAACCAGACAAATTGTTCATCGGCCCGTTCAACCCGGGCGGTGACTTCAATCATGGTTATCGGCCAGCCGAGTCAGATGGGTCGGTTGATTCAGCTGGATCCGTGGGTGTTGACGCACCACTACTGGCCAAATCTTCAGAAGCGGTTAGCCCCTCTGGCTGCAATGAATTCAAAATCATGCTCAAGGTAGCGACGGGCACCTCTCCGATCACCGTCACCTGGTTATTTGCAACGGTGCCGGTCAGCGCATTGACGATACCGGTATTGACCGCCTGATTCGCTAATTCTAGACCGTCCTGCAAGGGTTCAATAAACACCGACACGGTCGCCAGTCCATCGGAAAACAGCAAATGATCAACCATCTCCTGGCGCTGCCCTGCATAGCGCCGCATTGACTGCAAAGCAAAACCGCGCGGAATTTTTGCAACTCGCCAGTGAGTCAAATGACCCGTTTTAGCCTGGGGCTGGGGCTGGGACCGCACCACTTCAGTTGGGGCTGTCACAACCCCACCGGTTGCATCTAGATCTACGCTACTAAAACTAAACTGCTCTATCACCTGACCGGTTGCATCGCGCATCTGCGCCCGCAATAAAAGTCCGGAACCGAGTTCAGACCAAAGCCGAAAGCCGAACCGATACCCATCCTCAGGCTCCACATTAATCACCTGAGCCTGATGTTCGGCAACCCGCTCGATACCACCGAGTGAAATTTGATAGAGATCGTTCAGGGCCTGCAAACGCTGCGGCAACAAGGTGGTAAAAGGCAGATTGTCGGATTCCGCTAGCCTGCCGTAGGTGCCCACAGCCGCCTGTTTTCGCTCTCCCCCACCCAATAAGGTTTCGGTGGCGGGCCCGTCCAGCGAGAAAACTCTTTGATGCACACCATCACCATCGACCAGGTGAACCACCCGCATCTGGCGCATCTGATCACCGCGAACAAAGACAAAATCTCCACGGTAGCTGATGGTTCTGGAGGCCTGTTCCATCCGCCGAAGCCAGTCGGCTTGATCCTGCGCAGAGACGTTAAATAATGTCAGGCAACAGAGCAGTGCCAGCCAGATTCTGCTCACGATTTACTGACCCTGCCGACCAATAGGTGAATCAACAACCGAAGAGCCAGCGCCATGATTAACTACCCGAGCGTAAGGCAGCATGCCCTGTACCCCATTACCAGCCGACTGCTTAACATGACTCACCAGGTAAGCATCGAGTTTTTCCTGAAAGGTTGCTGACAAGTGAGCAGATTGTATTGTTGAGTCATCCGCGCCTGTCTGACTAACCTGGGTTGCCGCCACAGCTCCAGCAGCAACTGAATCGGCGGTCGCTACCGAATTAACCGTAGCATCGTTGCTAGCAAGGAATGGCGATGGATTATCTAAACCGAGAAAGTTATTCTGCTGAAACAGTAAAACCGTCAATGAAGCCACCGCCGCGGCAACGCCAATGCCAGCCATCTGTCCCCAGGACCTTGGACCAGGAACAACATTAGCGTCAAGACCAGAACTTGATGCATCTTCTACCGATTCAGAAGTTGACTGAACGGGAATCAGCATCGCCGGTTCAGATTCGAGTGCTGTACGAACCCGAGCAGCAACATCAACACGCACAACCTTGCCATCGGCGGCACCCCGCATCCAGTCACCCATCTGATGATAGCGTTGCCAGGTTTCTCGAAGTTCAGGAGACTTCAACACCTGATCAAGGCTCTTGCCAGATGCAGATTGCTGTTCGTTATCTACCAGAGATGAAACCTGTTCCATCAATCTGTCATTCATCACACAACATCCTCAACTTCATGGTCACTTATTAGCGGGCGTAGCTTACCGTCCAGCAGGTGGCGAGCTCGAAAGATTCTCGACCTCACGGTGCCGATGGGACACTCCATCACTTCGGCAATTTCTTCATAGGTCAAACCGTCAAATTCACACATGGTCAATGCCAGCCGTAGCTCTTCCGGCATCTCATCGAGAGTTTTCTGAATGGTGCGGCGGATTTCCTCACTCATCATTTCACCCTCAGGAGACTCATCTCCTTCAAGCTCATAACCCTGCTCGGTGGCACCACTGGTAATATCAACATCACTACGCGGTGGACGACGGCGCATCGTCACCAGGTGATTTTTGGCCGCATTGGTGGCAATACGGTAAAGCCAGGTATAAAAAGCACTGTCACCACGAAAATTGGGCAACGCCCTGTACGCTTTGATAAAGGCTTCCTGGGTCACATCTTCGACCTCAGCAGCATCAGAAATAAATCGTGAAATCAATTTAGCCACCCGCTGCTGGTACTTGCGCACCAACAAATCAAAAGCGCCCTTGTCACCACGTTGAACTCTGCGTACCAGTTCGGTATCGATATCCGCTTTGTCAGACATCTGTTGTCATATTTTTATAGTGCCTTGTTATGCGGCATTTGGCCGACAAAAACAGATTCATCCCACCCCGGAATTTCCCATGCCATAAACAGACCACGGCCTGAGGGCAAAGTTCGGCGCCAGTAATGACTCAGTTAAAATATTCACCAACCTGAAGATATTTTCCCTACCAGGACGCTAATTTTTTCTGGACCTATGCGGAGTTTGTTATCTTTTGCAGAAGATCACCATGAGTTACAGAGCCATTAACAACCCTTCACTAGCATCAACCAAACTCTAATCAGACATTAACCTATTTATCCGCTTCACGGACGACCATTTGATGAATCCCGTTAGTCAGAAAACAGACCTCCTAATCATCGGTGCAGGTGCTGCCGGACTTAGCCTAGCGCTACGCCTGGCGGATCAGGCCAACGTCATCCTGATTGGCAAGGGCGCGCTCACCGAGGGTTCGTCTAAATATGCTCAGGGTGGCATCGCCGCGGTGCTGTCCGATTCTGATTCCGTTGAAGCCCACCTGTTAGACACGCTAGAAGCCGGTGATGGCCTCTGCGACGAGCAGGCGGTTCGCTTCACCGTTGAGCGCGGTCAGGAAAATATCCGCTGGCTGATCAACCAAGGGGTTAACTTTACCCGC
>JAHRWJ010000166.1 GCA_019090185.1 Immundisolibacteraceae bacterium | reverse complement strand
GAAGGGACGATGAACCTGCTGGAAGCACCCCGTTTAGGCACTCATCGGGGGTTTATTTTCGCCAGCCTGGCGCCAGAAGGGCAGCCGTTTATGGAGTACCTGGGGCGCGCTGCTGACTATATCGATCGTTACTGTGATCTGGCTCCAGGGGGTGAAATTTCCCTGGCGGCGGGTCGCCATGGGATAAGTTACGACGGCAACTGGAAGATGCAGTTGGAAAACCTCACTGACGCCTATCATGCCGAATATACCCACGCGACTGCACTGGCTGCATTTGCGGCCAATTCTTCCCCCGATGGCGATGCGGATTTTACGGATCGAGGTGATCTGGAGAATCCACTCTCAACCCAGCGTGACCTGGGTGGGGGCCACGCGGTGCTGGATGGCTTTGCACTGAATCGGAGCATGGGTGACAAGCTGCGTTTTACCGGCTCAACCGGTACCTTGTCAGAAGAGATAGTCGATAAAATTGCCGAACGAGAAGGCTCCCGTGAAAAAGCGATCTGGTTGACCCATGGTGGTGGCTCTCACATTACGGTGTTTCCGAATTTAATGATTCTTTGGGATGCGGTGCGCACCATCCAGCCGGTGAGCTTGCATAAAGCAGTGATCTATTATCATCCAGCCCAGCTCAAGGGGGCATCCCAGGAAATTAATACCGCTCGTATCATGTCCCACCAAACCGGGTTTGGCCCGGCTGGCTTCCTGGCACCGGATGACATGGAGATGTTTGAGCGCACCCAGCAAGGCACCATCAGTGATACCGACCCCTGGGTCTACCTTAACCGTGGCTTGTCTGAGCAGCGTATCGAGCAGGATGACTTTGGGGTGGATGCGATCACCTCGCAAAACCTGGGAGAGACCACCCAGCGTGGTATCTGGCGACATTACAAAAAACTGATGTCGACCAGCGCTGATGAGTAACCAGGCTCTAGCAATAATTGACTTGGCAGCTTAATCAATAAGACCAACAGAGCAATACAGGGAAGGTGGTAGCAATGGATATACCAAGAACTGAAATTGAGGCGTTTCTGTATCGCGAAGCGCGCTTCATGGACCAGCACAAATTTGTTGAATGGGAAGCGATGTGGAGCGATAAGGGGGTCTACTGGATGCCCTGTGCCGCCGACAGTGATCCAATGACCGACGTATCGATTCTCTATGCGGATCGAGCCGGCATCAGCACACGGTTGGGACGGATGAAATCTAGAAACATGTACGTGCAGGACCCCCGTTCCATCATGAGTCGGATTATCGGTAACATCGAAATTTATCCGGCGGAAAGCGGTGATGGGGTAGTTACCTACTCAGCCTTTAACATCACCGAATTCAAACGCCGGGGCCATGTCACCAAGCAGATTACCTGGGCGGGCCATAGTGAGCATCACTTACGCCAGGTTGATGGAGAGTGGCTGATGGATTACAAAATGGCCAAACTCATCAACAGCGACGGCGAGCTGCCAGCGGTGGGTTTTCTGGTTTAAATTGGCCTTAGTTAATTAGCGACAATTTTCGGCGGCGGTTACGGCTTTTTCCAGCAATTCCATTTCGGTATAAAAATGGGCTGAAAAGCGTACTCCGCCGCCGCGATTTGCACAGATGATCTGTTGATCCATGAGCTGCTGGTGCAAGCTGGCTGAGGGCAGCAAGCGGTGTGCAAAAGTCACAATTCCAGATCGTCGATCCGCTGTTGGGTCACTCAGCAGCTCAAGCTTGCTGGAATCTTCTATACGCTCCATCAGCAGCTGGCTGCGTGCTAGCACAGCGGCGCCAACCTGATTGATACCGACTTCTTCTATTAACGACAGGCTGGCATCAAGCACGTGGGAGCCGAGCATATTGGGACTACCGCACTCAAATCGTTTAGCGGTTTTAGCCGGGTGCCAGCTAGGCGCATCGAAGTTGCTGGACTCTTCTGTCATGTGCCAGCCGTACTGATAGATTTTGATTCGATCACGAATCTGAGGATTGACCCAGAACAGTGCCATACCCTCGGCACCGAGCATCCACTTATGGCCGTCGGCCATCACAAAGTCCGCGTGGCATTCGTTTATGTCAAAGGGTAGTGCCCCCAGACTCTGAATCGCATCGACACAAAAGAGAATGTCGCGTTGTTTGCAGGCCTCTCCAAGGCGCACCAGGTCGGTTCTCAGGCCGCGAGCGTACTGAACCGAACTGACACTCAACAGCCGGGTGTTGCGATCCATCAGATCGATAAAACCCTGTTCTGGGTCGTCGGTTTTATCCAGGTCCAAATAACGAACCTCGACGCCGAGTTCCGCAAGTGACTCCCAGGGAATACGGTTGGAGGGAAACTCCTGCTGGCAGAGAATCAGGTTGTCGCCAGCTTTCCAGTCCAGACCCCAGGCGACCACGGAAAGTGCTTCCGAGGTGCTTTTCTGTAACGCGATATCGTCACTACTGGCGGCACCGATTAGCGTGGCTAGCCGCTGGCGTAACCGTGATTCCACTGCCACCCAACTAGGGTAGTCGGTCGCACCCCGGAGTACATTTTGTTGGCCAAAGTCGGCTAATGCCTGGCGACTGCGCTGCGGCCAGGGGGCCACTGCCGCGTGGTTCAGATAAATCAGTGGTTCGGACTGGGGGAATTCCTGGGCGATATCAACACTATTCAAGGGCAGGCTCTCAGCAAATAATCACGGGATTATTGATTAGTCGATGCCAGGAATTCTACGCCTTTCCGGTTTAAAAAGTGTTGAAAGTTGGAACTATCAGAACAGACTCCAGCGCCGACTGCTCATGGCGTTTTCTAGCCGGCTGCGGGCAAGTTTGAGTGCAGCCTCCCGCGGCAAAATGTTTTGTTTTAGCGCGTCTGCGATCACGATCTCACTATTGCGGCGAACCTTCTCCGAAATTGCCGGTAACACCATCGATTCGTCACAACCCTGATGCTCCAACGAGCCGCAAATAATGCCGCCAGCATTGGCGATAAAGTCGGGAATTACGAGAATGTCACGCTCATGCAAACGTTGCTCGGCCGCTGCGGTTGCCGGAATGTTTGCGCCCTGGGGCAGCATTCGAGTGTTGAGCTGATCGACGTTGTCACTGTTGATCACATCGGGGCGCGCCGCCGGTACCCAGATGTCGCACTCGACCGAGAGCAGTTGATCGGGTGAAATGCGTTGTGCGCCAAACAGTTCAGTAATCGAACGGCCCTGTTTTTGCAGTGCTATCAGTGGGGCAATATCGAGCCCGTCGGCATTAGCAATCGCACCTTTCCAGTCGGCCGCTGCGACCAGGGTCGCACCGCGTTGGCACAGAAACCGAGTTGCGTTCATGCCGACAGCACCAAATCCTTGCATCACAAATCGGCAGTTGGATAGCTTTAGATTGATCGCGTCACAGGCGACTTCGATCGCCTCCACCAGGCCCCAGGCGGTCGCACCGATTTCGTTTAAAGGTATACCGCCCTGGTTTCTGGGCAGGCCGACTGCGCGGCCGACTTCATCCTTGATCCAGGCCATACAGATTTCATCGGTGCCCATATCCGGGGCGAACAGGTAATCGGTTTCGGTGCGTAGCGCACCGGCCAAACAGCGTAGCAAGGGCTCTTTCTGTTCGGCCGGCATGTTGGGGTCGGCATAGATCACCATCTTGCCTCCACCGTGGGGCAGGTCGGCTGCCGCATTTTTCAGCGTCATCGCCCGTGCCAGTCGAACACACTCCTCTGTGGAGACATCCAATGCCATGCGCATGCCACCAACAGAGGGTCCTCGGGCGACATTGTCGATGACCAGGGTTGCACGCAGATTAACCGTTGGTTGATGGATATGAATTATTTTTAACGGGCCTAGATCGTCACTGATTACCGGGTTCTGTTCCATGAATAATAGTCCACTGATTGGGGTAATGTCATGAGTCAAGTTACCAAACTGAGATCGACCAGTTGTTACATTAGTTAAGGTCATCCGCTATTAATAAGGTTCAATTGTTAGGGTGTTCGTTAGAGCTCTAAAGGGACCGGGCCAAAGCACGGGTTTTGGTTGGCCGGGCGAGGTTGGTTACAATTTCTTATTGTGTCGAGTTGCGCGGTTGGGTTGGTCTCGATTAATCAACTACGATTAATTTAAACCCCGGAGTGAAGTATTGGTTGATGTGTATCAGGTGGGTTCGTTGCTGGAAGCGCAGATGATTGTAGATCTGCTGCATGGCGAGGGAATTAGCGCCGAAATTGGCGGCGAGTCGTTAATCGGTGGTGTTGGCGAGCTACCTTGTGAGGGTCTGCTATCGGTGCGGGTTGATGAGGTGGATCAGGCCAGTGCCATGGATTGTCTGCAGCGCTGGGACCAGAACCAGCCCCAACAAGCTGAACCAGAAAAATCGTCAACGGCGGCCATTGACTCGGTTGATTCTTCGCTGAGCCGCCGGCCGCTGCTCTGGTTAGGCGCGGCTGGACTTTTTTTAACCGGATTGATCATTGGTGCAGCGGCTATGGGTGGTTTTTATCGCTCGCCGGTCACGCCCGAAGGTATCGATCACAACGGTGACGGCACCATCGATGAACACCATTTTTATCGGGGTGAGCAGCTGGAGCAGTTGCAACAGGACCGTAATTTTGACGGTGAGCCGGATTTGATCCTGTTTTACGACCAACGCGGGCTGAAGGTTAGTCGGATGGCCGACGATAACTTCGATGGTCGGTTTGAACGCCACCGTCGTTATGAGAACAATCTGCCATTGGTGGAGCTATTTGATGTTGATGGTGACGGTGCTACCGATTACCGACTCGATTTTAAACATGGTGTGCCGGTGCCGAACAAGTAAGATTCGTTTGTTAAATTAGCCATGAACACGGCCGGGCAGGGGCGGATCACTGTTACTCTGGAACGCTGGTAACTTACATAAAAAAAACGCTGAGCTTGGATGGTGGTTAAAACGAACTGACCAAAGCCAGATCTTGTCACTATCCAGCCAGACCCCTGCTTTATCAACATCCAGACCTCAATTAGAAGGATTTCTTAGTGTCGACAGGCAACTTGAGTCAGGAAGACTCGGCCGAGTCAGTGAATGGTCTCCCTGCCGTGGAGATCGACACCAGGGCCGCCACCCGCGTGTTTCTGGTGATGGTCTCTGCCTGGTTTATTCCTCATGGTCTGCAAATCGTACTCTACCCCTGGCTGCTGGCGGTTTATTTAGAGTTGCCTGCGCAGCAGGTCGGTCTGGGGCAGATGCTGCTGCAGATCCCTGGCTTGTTTCTGGTGCTCTGGGCCGGCTCATTAGCCGATCGTATTGATACCCGAGGATTACTGCGTCGGTTGCATACATTGGCCGCGCTACCACCGCTGCTGCTTGCCGGGCTAATCTGGAGTGGTCACTTTAGCTTTTCGGTTTTGGTGGTTTATGGCTTTGCCATGGGGGCCTGTGTTGCTTTCGCCAACCCCAGTCGGGATGCCATGTTGGCGACCGTCGCCAAAAACAATATTCAGCGAGTGGTTATCGCCACCACCGGTGTGCAGTTTGGGGTGCAGATCATCGGCTACGCTATCGCCATGCTCGCCGGTGTTATTGGCCCAGCACCGATTCTGGTGATTCAATCTTTGATTATGGTCACCGGCCGCTTTATAGCGCCGCGTTTGCCGGCGCGTCAGATTGTTAATGATCAAAGCGCGGGCGAGGGCAAACCTCGTGGTTCGGTTTGGCAGGGATTTAAAATTGTTCGTGATACGCCGCAAATACGATCAGTGATGCTGGTCAGTCTGGCCGGTTCAGTTCTCTATCTGGGTGCGTTTTTCGTGCTGATTCCGTTGTTGATCAGGGATTATTACGGCGGTGGCTCCCAGGAAATCGGCTTGGTCAATATTGGTTTTATGGTTGGTACGCTGTTGATGGTCTGGATACTGCTGCGTAGCCGGGGTATTCGTCGCCAGGGCAGGGCTTATTTGCTGGCCAATATTTGGGGCGCCACGCTGGCATTGTCGGTGATATCAACCGGCATCTCTTTTCCAATGTTGATGATGATGCTGGCTATCTGGGGCGCTGCAGCCGGCATTGGCATGAGCATGAGTCGTACCATCATTCAGCAGTACACCCCCGAGAGTCACCGCGCACGCGTATTTGCGGTTTATCAGCTCTGTTTTATGGGTGGTGGGCCGCTGGGGTCTTTAATGATGGGTTATCTGATTCAGCATCTGGGGCCACTGCAGGCAGCCAGGCTACCGCCAATAGGGATGGTGATTGTGTTGACACTGGTGGTGCTGTTTACCGATTTGTGGAAGTTGGAAGCACCGAAGAAGGTTTAGCTGCTAAGGTCATCGGTTTTAACGGGCCGGTTGGGGCAGGTTTATCAACTTTATCAGGTTGACTTCACCTAACCTTTTTAGACCTCAAACCCAGGCAGGGTTAAACGGTGGTCACTGAGCCACCATCGGCACGTAAATTGATGCCAGTGATAAAACT
>JAHRWJ010000165.1 GCA_019090185.1 Immundisolibacteraceae bacterium | reverse complement strand
ACCGTAAAGGCATCAACATTCCCAACTGCGAAATCTCAGCCCCGGCACTAACAGAAAAAGATTACGCCGACGCCAAGCTGATGCTGGAACTCCAGGTTGATTTCCTGGGGCTTTCTTTTACCCGTAAGGCTGCCGATATTGAGCTGCTACGAGACCTTACCAGGAAGTTTGAACGACCTGCGGCGATCATTGCCAAGCTAGAAAACCATGAGGCGCTGGTCAACGCCGATGAGATTATCCTGGCATCAGACGCCATTATGGTTGCCCGCGGAGATATGGGGGTCGAGTTAAATCCGGAAGAGGTTCCGGTGGCCCAAAGCCAGCTAGTGCTGGCCGCCCGAAAGCTACATAAGCCGGTGATCGTCGCGACTCAGATGTTGGAATCCATGCTCACACAGACTCAGCCGACTCGCGCTGAAGTAAGTGATATTTCTCATGCGGTACAGAGCGGTGCTGACGCGATTATGTTGTCGGGCGAAACGGCGGCAGGACAATATCCGGTCGAGGCGGTCTCGATGATGGACCGAATTGCTCGCCATAATGAAAGCTACCAGTGGCAGACCGATCAATTCCGTTCATTGCAGAGCCATTCTGCGAAGCCGCCTATCGCCCTGCATCATGCGGTCGCCAATGCGCTGGCCAGCTTGTCGTTAGACCTGCAGGTTTACTGCATCATCGTTATGTCGCAAGGCGGCACCTCTGCTGCGGTGGTCAGCTCAACTCGGCCTTCAGCGCCGATTGTCGCTGCCTCACCGAATGCAGCTACCTGCCGAAAAATGAATTTGAATTGGGGTACGGTACCGGTTGAAACCGATACCGATGCGATTGAGGCCTATCACCAGCTCGCTGGTAATCTGGCCAATGATATTTTCGGTGCCCAGCCCGGGGATCGAATATTGTTGCTGGAAGGGTTTAACATCAACCCCAATCAGCACGCACCTGCCATTACGGTACTCACGGTTTAAACCATCACCTGCTGGCAATCGCGCCCGCATCACTGGCAGGCAAGTGAGCAAGGCTGAACTGTTCAACAAAGGTAATCCAAGTAGGCTAATAACTGGGAGAGAAAAGAGATGTCACGTTTTGAAAACAAGGTAGCCATCGTAACCGGCGGTGCGGCTGGTATTGGTGCGGCAGCGGTCCGACGACTGATCGATGAAGGCGCTCAGGTAATGTTAGTGGACCTGGACGAACCGGCGTTAGAAACCCTATGCACTGAGCTGGGACCCGCCAGCCGTTATTGTGTCGCCGATGTCAGCAGTGTTGAGGAGACTAAAAAATATTTCCAGCAAACGGTCGACGCCTGGGGCCAGGTTGATGTGCTGTTAGCAAATGCGGGTATTGAGGGGGTGGTCGCACCGCTGCATGAATATCCAGCGGATATGTTCCACAAAGTGATGCAGGTAAATGTGGAGGGAGTCTGGAACGGACTGCAGCAAGCGATGCCGCTGATGGCGGCCAATGGCGGCGGTTCGATCGTCATTACCTCATCGGTAGCTGGGCTACAGGGTGCGCCGGGCATGGCCGCTTACGTTACCAGTAAACATGCGGTGGTTGGTTTAATGCGGACCGCCGCGCTGGAAGGCGCTGCCCATAAGGTACGCGTCAATACGGTCAACCCTGCACCGGTGGAAACCCGGATGATGCGCAGTTTGGAACAGGGTATGAACCCGGATGATCCGACCAGGGTGCATGATCAAATGGCCGCCGCTATTCCGTTTGGACGCTATGCATCGGCAGCAGAGATTGCCAGCATGCTGCTCTACCTGGCTTCAGATGATAGTAGCTATTGCACCGGGGGTACTTACACGGTAGATGGCGCTATGAGTACGGGTTAATTGAACGGCTAATAAATCAATCATCCGTGAATTTGCCGCTAATTCGTTACTGCTCAGAGAGGGCTACGGTCGCCCTTACCTGATTGCCACGACCCAGGTATTCGATCTTACTAAAGCTAATGATTTTGGCTAAAGCAATACCCCGCCCGTGGTTATGCGAGCCGCGGGCGGGATCTATTTCCAGAAATCCCTGCCAATCAAAGCCATTACCCTCGTCACAGATCAGAAAAGTAATGCTGGCCGAATTTCGACGATAACTGACCCGTACCCGTCGATCACAATACTCGGGCAACTCAAGACGCCTTTCGACTTCCTGACGCCAGGTTCCGGTTTCGAGCAATTCAGACTTATCAGAGTAACTGATACCCAGGTTGCCGTGTTCAACCGCATTAACGAACAGTTCTGACAGCCCGGAGATAATACTGGGGCCAGACATACAGCCATTTGCCAATAAAAGCGCCAGCTTGTGGGCTTCATCCAGCGTCGAAAAGCTAAACTCACCGCTATCGAGCATCCCCAGGGTGTTCTGAGTCTGCTCAAGGTCCTTCAGCAGTTGCCGTTGCTGCTTGTAATCATTAACCGCGGCTGCGATCACCGTGTGTAGCACCGATCTCTCGTAAGGTTTGCCCAGGTAATAATAGGCACCGGCCTTAATACCGGCGCTAACATCCTCGCTACTGTTGAGCGCGGTTTGTAGTACCACCGGCACCCGACATAGCCGGCTGTCATCTTTCATCTTTTTTAACACTTCCATGCCATTCATTTTAGGCATCATGCGGTCAAGTAAGACCACGTCATAGAGCTCTGGATCTGCGGATACTTTCTCCCAGGCACCCTCGCCGTTATTCACCGTGTCGACCTGATATTGGTCTTCCAGAAACAGCTGTAATAGCTCCAGGTTATGGGGCTCATCATCGGCAATCAAGACTCTACTTTCTACTGCTTCCACTCTACATCCTCAGCCGCGCTCGGTTCGCGTCTGTCACAAGGTGACCAATAGGTCTACATTAGGCGATCATCATATCCGTTATCTAGCGGCACCAAACCCGCTTCCTTAACAGCCTTAAGGAAAACCTAACCTAATGGTTGATAGCAAACCCCTGGCCGGTTACAAGCTCGTATTTACTGCTCGATCATTGTGGTTGGCAGTCATAGCTTCGTAGCACTTTACCTGGCAGGCCACCGACATGCTCTCCATTTTTATAAAGCATCTGACCATTGACAAAAGTCGCTTCGATTCCGGTGGCTCGTGTAACAAAGCGTTTTCCTCCACTGGGTAAGTCATGAAGCACTTCCTTATCACCGCAACCTACAGTATCGGGATCAAGTAGCACCAAATCAGCTTTACACCCCTTAGCGATTCGCCCGCGGTTATGAATACCGAAAAAATCGGCGGGCTCGGATGTCAGTCGACGCACCCCTTCCTCGAGCGTTAACGCCCCTGTTTCCCGAACCCAGCGCTGCAACATATGGGTCGAATAACCGGCATCGCAAAGCATGTTCAGGTGAGCACCTCCATCGGACAGGCCAATCATTAGCCGTTTGTCCTGTACCAACGGAATCGTGTCTGCCTCATCATAATTGAGGGCTTCAAGATCAAAGGTGGTCTTCAGGTCATCCTCGAGGGCGATTTCACAAAAACAGTCCATCGGGTCCATGTCGCGCTCATTGGCCACATCAGCAATGCTACAGCCGCGCCCAGCCAACTCTTTGGCCTGCTCACTAACGCCATCGAGAATGTAAAAGCGACTCCATACATTGGAGCCAAATGCAGGGATGTTGACCAGGTCATCCCGAAACGACTGGCGGAAGGCTGGATCCTGGTAACAGGCAATTTTCTGCTCCCTATCCATCTGCATCACAGGTTGCCAGGTAGGAAAAACGCCAAGGATGTAAGGGTTTGCCAGATCAAGCTGAAAACGCAAAGGTCTGCAGGTGGTCTGGGGTACCGCCTTATCCCAGCCGATCAAATCCTCTATGGAGTCCATCCGTTCAAGATACGAATCGGGTTTTTCAGCCTGATTAACCACCGCCAACCAGGTCACCGGACGACCACTTTCCTCTACTAATAAACGTAATAATTCACGTTCGTCGTCGCCGACATCACCGGTTAGTTTTAGGGCTAACTCGATACTGCCACGACCTAATTTTTTAAGCTCCTGACAAAGCGCCAGGTACTCATCATTACTGGCATTACGGCAAGCCACGGGTTTACCCTGATAACCAACATGTACACCGATGACGGTGGTGGAAAAGCCAAAAGCGCCCTGCGCCATTGCCTCACCAAAAATACCAGCCATTCGATCAATCTCGGTTGAATTAGCGGCCCGATCCATCGACGCTTCGCCCATGACGTAGTGACGTAGTGGGGTCATCGCTAACAGGGACACCACGTTCATGCCCAAACCACCACGATCAAGCACATCCATATAGTCGCCGAAAGTCTCCCAATCCCAGCTGATGCCTTGCTTCATGTCTTCATAAGGGATGCCTTCGACATTAACCAGGTCCCACATCAAAAACTCACGCATGGATTGGTTCACCGGCGCTGTGCCGACACCGCAATTACCAATGACTGCGGTGGTCACCCCATGTTCCGGGGAACAGCTCATCAAGCGATCCCAGGCGACCTGGGCATCATAATGGGTATGGGGGTCAACGAAACCCGGGCAGAGCACGAGTCCATTAGCATCTATCTGCTGCTTGGCCTCTGTCGTTGCAAGTTGACCAACTTCAACAATGGTATCGCCCGCAACAGCCACATCGCCGATAAATTCAGGATTACCCAGTCCATCCACAATTCTGGCATTTCGAATTATTAGGTCATACATGACTTAATCTCCTCTCTCAATTCATTAATCTGGTTATCACTAGTCAGCGCCCTCGACCGGGTAATTCCCTGCCATATAAGCGCCCTATATAATTTCTAAATCAGATAGACGTCGAGCACCTCAGAGATAAAATCGTTCATCAACGTAACCTGCTTTTTATGAATTTTCCAACCACCCGCCTGCTGTACCAACTGATGGGTGTAGTGACCGAAGAAGCCGTAGACTTTCTTATGATGATAGTAATCAACCCGGAAAACCGACTGCACGGTCATGCTGTCGCTAGTGTAGGCATCAATCAATATGTTACTGACCGAGTGACAGGTGCGCGGCATCGGCACCGACGCCGGAGACATACCTTTTAGCACCCGATCCGTACGCTCCTTCAGGTAGTTTTTACCGCTCAGGTAGAGTAATGAAATTTCCCGTTGCGGATCAGTGATCTGCTCATGCTCGGTTATCCAGGCAGGAATCCAGAGTTCACAGTCGTCGGTCCATAACGCCAGCCAGTCGTCCCACTGCTGACGATCCAGGGTCAATCCTTCCCGGTAGAGTAATTCGGTTGCTTCTTGTTGTAGCTGCCCCTTATCCATGAACATCTCCAGAAAGGTTGCTCAACGCGCTGTCTTGACCCGCCTTCATTTTTTTCAACCATTCACGATAAGGACCGATATACATGGCTTCGCCCTGGATAGCGATGGACCCATGTATCGACAGGGTCGGACTGAACCCCATCTGCTTGGCCTTTTCATCTGGTCCTCGCTGAATCATCTCAATACCACGGTGGTAACCCTGATTCCACTCGAGTGTGCGGGCCTGATCACCCTCCTGCGCAGAACGATAAACCGCGGTGTCGTCAGGCGTTGCTAAACCTGACGTACTAAAGAAGTCTTCGTACTGGCGAATCCGAAGGGCTCTGGCATCGTCTGGCTCCCCTTTAGGAGCCAGACAAAAGGCATAAACCTCGGTTTTATCGACGCTGATCGGCCGAATCATTCGCATCTGAAAAGTAGCGCTCTCGACAAACAGGATGCTCGGGAATATCGCTGCAACCTTGCCACTGAGCATCAACTCAGCACGGTCTGCACCAACTCGCGCTTCCATCTCCTTGTACATCGCGTAACTAGGCCGGTCTTCTTGCTGGGACTGGTTTTGAATCCAGAGCGCACCGTGACCATTGTCGAAGTTGTAATAAGAGACTTCGGCTGTGGCATTAACGAAATCATCCAAATTAATTGATTTTCGTTCGTCCTCACCCATATTTTTAAAACGGTTCATCACCGCATTACCAAAACTCGCGTGAAGCGTTTTAGCGTGGTAGAGATCAAGGCAATTTTCAAACACCATTTTCCAATTGCCGTCATAGGTGAAATTGGCATCACCCTTGACCCATTCGAGTTCATTGGGAGATTGATCGATCCAGGCATCGAGGAAGAAACTAACATCACCAAGATACTCTTTGAGTGAAGAGACCTCGTCAGAAAGACTCGCCCAATAAAACCCTCGATAGCTTTCTAAACGGGCCACCTGGTGCAAGTCATGACTCATGCTCTTAAAAGCCTGGCTATAACCACCGGTTTCTTCGTCAGTAACCATCATGCTTTTACCGTTACTATCGAACATCCAGCCATGATACGGACAGGTGTGACGGGCTGCGTTACCGCGCTGAGTTTTACAAAGCCGTGGACCACGATGAGTACAATGGTTGATGAAAGCCCTGACCTGACCATCATCACCCCGTTGCAAAATGACCGGCGTGCGGCCTATTTGAGTGGTAATAAAATCATTATTTTCTGGAATCTGACTGTCATGAACCACAAATACCCAGGTTTTTTCCCAGATATATTCCATCTCAAGTTCAAACAGGTCGGGATCTCGAAACATGTCCAGGTTGACTCGAAAAACCCCATCATCGATACGTTCATCAACGTATTGATCAAAATCCCTAATGACTCGTTCTTTGGTAACCCTCGCATCCATCCTACTGCCTCCTCGCATCAGATAAAACTAATCGCTAACCCGCTTTAAAACAGCGAGTTTTCACCTACCTTAACTTTATTATTGATCTCCGACCAAGTTCAATTCATTGAACTGTCGAACCGCTTGAGCAGAGATAGAACTCATTGGAAATCCAATAAAACACGACTCCAACAACAAGCCAAGCTTACCTAGTTCCGCTGACCGATACCACGTTATCCTTACCACTAAGTTAACCAACTTATTTTAGGACTCTCCCGCCAACATCATTGACCTTGAGGGCCTTAAGACCCTATATAAATGCGGGTAACAATGGCAAGTAACCATCGGCTTGCAACAGGTTCAACTTTTTCAAATCAATTTGCCAGTTTCCTGCGGAATGACTCAATGTATAAGTTGAGGTGGCCGGCAATATTTCCAAAGGCGCATCGCGGCGCTGATCATTTTCACGAAACAGGTAAATCACCTGATTAGCCGACAACCGGATCTGGGAAGCAGACAGGGGCTCAATCGAGATATTTGAAACCGTATGAACACTTTTTATCGGTGGTTGATCTGCCCAAAAATGGCCACTGCCCGCCCGAGTTAAACGATCATCAAGTTGTTGTCCGGTAGCGTAAATAATTGAGCAATTGAGCTGTGGATCAGCCTCAGTGTCATT
>JAHRWJ010000164.1 GCA_019090185.1 Immundisolibacteraceae bacterium | reverse complement strand
TCAGAAAAAACCGACTAAAACCAGCTAAAAGCCTAACTGACGGCGCCAACCAGCCGCTTTAATCGGCAACCCTGAGGATGCGGTAGCAGGGGCAATCGGCCCCTTGCTAAGGTAAACTTAGCGGCCATTTTTTGAGCGACAGCGGTTTGAATTGGTTTAATCGGTCCAACGACCAACCAGGCCACCAACCAGACCAACCCAACAGCGAGCGGAGTTAGTTTTTGGAACAATATCGCGGCACCACCATTTTATCGGTACGGCGTGGCAACCAGGTTGTCATCGGCGGCGACGGCCAGGTCACCCTGGGCAACACGGTTGTTAAAGGCAATGCCCGTAAGGTGCGCCGCCTGCATCACAACAAGGTACTCGCAGGCTTTGCCGGCGGAACCGCGGACGCCTTCACCCTGTTTGAGCTGTTCGACGCCAAACTGGAAAAACACTCCGGTAACCTCACCCGATCTGCGGTAGAGCTGGCCAAGGACTGGCGCACCGACAAGCTGCTGCGGCGACTAGAAGCACTACTGGTGGTGGCCGATATGAGCGCTACGCTGGTGATTTCTGGCAACGGTGATGTGATCGAACCCGAAGATGGCATGATTGCGATTGGCTCCGGCGGGCCATTTGCCCAGGCCGCCGCTACCGCCCTGCTAGATAACCCTGACCTGAATGCCCGACAAATTGTTGAGCGCGGTCTCGAAATAGCCGCCGATATCTGCATTTACACCAACCACAACCGCACCATCGAAACGCTCGATACCGGCGAACTTACGGAAGCATCATGAACGCCAACGAATCCAGTAATAATCCCGCCCTGACCGCTGATGCCGCCGCGCTGACACCCCGCCAGGTGGTCGCCGAACTCGATAAACATATCATTGGCCAGGACGACGCCAAACGGGCGGTGGCGATCGCGCTACGTAATCGCTGGCGCAGAATGCAACTCAACGACGAGCTACGCCCCGAAGTCACCCCCAAAAACATCTTAATGATCGGACCAACCGGCGTCGGCAAAACCGAAATCGCCCGGCGGCTGGCCAGACTCTGCGGCGCCCCCTTCATCAAGATTGAAGCGACCAAATTTACCGAAGTTGGCTATGTGGGCCGGGATGTGGATTCGATCATCCGCGACCTGGCCGATGTGGCGATAAAACTGACCCGCGAAGAGGCGGTCAAAAAAGTTCGTCAGCGCGCCGAAGACCTGGCCGAAGAGCGGGTGCTCGACATATTACTGCCACCGGCCCGGAGTAGCGAAACAACCGCTGAAGCCGAAGATGGCAGTGAACAACCAGCCACACCCCGCGATCAGGATACCCGGCAGAAATTCCGTAAAAAAATCCGTGAAGGCAGCCTCAACGACAAAATCATCGAGATCGAGGTCAGCAGCCAGGCGATGGGGGTGGAGATCATGGCCCCTCCGGGCATGGAAGAGATGACCCAGCAACTGCAGGGTATGTTCCAGAACCTGTCTAATAACCGCTCACAAACCCGCCGGTTGCGGCTCGAAGAGGCGCTGCGACTGCTGACCGACGAAGAGGCTAGCCAGCTCATCGACGAAGATGAAATTAAACGTGTCGCCATTGAGAACACCGAGCAGAACGGCATTATTTTTCTCGATGAAATCGATAAGGTGACCCAGCGCAGCGATGCTCGTAGCGGTGGCGAGGTTTCTCGCGAAGGGGTTCAGCGTGACCTGCTGCCACTGGTTGAAGGCTGCAGCGTGACCACGAAACATGGCATCATCAAAACCGACCACATTTTGTTCATCGCCTCGGGTGCGTTTCACCTGGCGAAACCGTCTGACCTGATTCCTGAACTCCAGGGACGGCTGCCGATCCGGGTTGAACTCAAGGCGCTGCGGGTTGAAGATTTTGAGCGTATTCTGGTTGAGCCTGATGCCTCACTAACAGAACAGGCCAGCGCCATGCTGGCCACCGAAGGCACCGAGCTGAAATTTACCGACGGCGGTATTAAACGGCTGGCACAGACCGCTTTTGACGTTAACGAAACCACCGAAAACATCGGTGCTCGGCGACTGCATACCCTGATTGAGCGACTGCTGGAACAAGTCTCATTCGACGCCCCGGAGACCCAGCAGCAGAGCCTGGTGATTGATGAAGCCTACGTTAATGCCCAGCTGCATGATCTGGCCACCGATGAAGACCTGAGCCGGTACATTCTTTAAATACATTAAAAAAATAGCTAACTGAGTCAGCGGAGTTTTAGCTCTATTGGCTCAGGCAGCAACCAAAACCCCGCCGATGACCAGTATGGCCGCGGTGAGTATTTGAGAACGCAACCGGTGATAGCTGGTTGCTAACCTCAACCTAATTGGAGGAGTCGACCATGGTTCAGGATCAGCCGCTAGAACCCGCGCTAACAACGGCTTCACCAGAAGCTTCGTCATCAAATCAGCCGGAAACCACCGCATTTGGCTATGAGCAGGTACCGGTCAACGAAAAAACCGGCCGTGTTCGAGAGGTTTTTGACTCGGTTGCACCCAGTTACGACCTGATGAACGACCTCATGTCGATGGGGTTACACCGTATATGGAAACGCTTTGCTACCGGGCTTTGCGGCGTGCGTAATGGCGACCGTGTGCTGGATCTGGCTGCGGGCACCGGCGACCTGACCCGACTACTGGCCCGGCAGGTCGCACCCTCAGGCCAGGTGGTGATGTCTGACATCAACGGTGCCATGCTCGAACAGGGGCGCGATCAACTGCTCGACCGGGGCATTACCGACGGCATCAGCCTGTTGCAGACCAACGCCGAACAGCTACCCCTGGCCGACAACAGCTTTGATTGCGTCATCATCGGCTTTGGCCTGCGCAATGTCACCGACAAGCTAGCCGCTATTAAAGAGATGCAGCGGGTACTCAAACCCGGCGGCAAGCTGTTAATCCTGGAGTTTTCCAAACCCCTGGATGCGCTGCAAAAGCCTTATGATCTCTATAGTTTCAAAATATTGCCACGGCTGGGCAAGCTATTTGCCGGCGACGCCGATAGCTACCGCTACCTGGCCGAATCGATCCGCATGCACCCGGACCAGCAAACCCTGAAAGCGATGATGGAGGAGGCCGGGCTGAGCCGCTGCCACTATTT
>JAHRWJ010000163.1 GCA_019090185.1 Immundisolibacteraceae bacterium | reverse complement strand
GCCAGGGAATAGGTGTCACCAAACATCAGATCAAAATCGAAATTACTTTTCTGCACCGCCAGGAATTCCAGCGCTTCGCGGTAATACTGAATACCCGCGCTGCGAATACCGGTGACCATGATCTGCTTACCGATAAAGGCCATGCCAGGAATCGCCATGGGTGCGCGATCGCCAGCACCGATCATGGCGATACGGCCACCGGGACGGGTGATCTGGAAAGCTTCTTCCTGGGCAAAATGGGAGCCTGAACACTCCAGCACCACGTCCGCACCGCGACCATCCGTCATCTGCATGATCAACTCGGCGCGCTGGGCGTTGTCGGTGGTTTCGATATTGCAAACCGCGTCAGCACCGAAAGACTTAGCAACCTCTAAACGGGCTTCAGGTGCGCCAAAGTTAATCACGTTTTTGGCACCCATCGCCCGTGCTACGACGACGCCATAGAGGCCTACTGGGCCGCTGCCCTGCACAACTACCGTATCTGAGGGTCGGATGCCGCCCACCCGATCGGTAGCGTGCATGATGGTGCGCAGCGCGCAGCTGGCAGAGGAGGCCCAGTGGCTTGGCACATCATCCGGCACTCTGACCACATGACAGTCTGGCAGTATGTAGTTGTACTGTGAAAACCCACCGATGATATGCGGGTGTACTGTTGAATCTGCATATCCATAAGGGGTGAAATTGGTGCAGAGGGTCGGTTCCATGGCCACGGCGCAGTAGTAACACTTGCCGCAGTAGGCGTAGGCCCAGATCAGGCGGTCGCCGGTGGTGATGAGGGTGCCAGCGACGTCGGTTTCGCGGCCTTTGCCCTGGGATTCAATTTTCCCGACCATCTCGTGGCCAAGAATGCAGGGGGTTTTCGAAATCGGTGCCAGTACCCCCAGGGTGATGTGGTGGTCGGTGCCGCAGATGGTGGCCCGGTCGATTTTGACAATGATGCCGCCGTCTTCAACCTGAGGGACCTCGAAATTGCGGACCTCTAGTGGTTGGTTATAGTCGGGTAGTACTAGTGCGTCACATTTTGTAGGTGCGTTCATCCGAGTCCAATCTCCACGTTTTTGCGCCCCTGGGCGCCGAAATAATGAACCGCCTTCATTTGGGTGAAGGAGGCAAGTTCTTCGAGGTTCTCTTCTGAGCCAACGCCAGAGTTTTTGGCGCCGGCAAAGCCAAAGCCGGGAAAGTGCTTGGTGCTGCCATTAATCCAGACCGTGCCAGCTTCAAAGTGGCGCACCAGTTCCATGGCCCGGTCAATATCCTGGGTCCAGACGCTGGCAGTGAGGCCATACTCGACTTCATTCACGCAGGCGAGCATTTCATCTTCGTCATCCCAGGGAATCAGTGCCAGCACTGGGCCAAAAACTTCCTCGCGGAATAAGGTGTGTTCCGGGGTAACGTCGTAAAACACCGTGGGTGGCACGAAATAGCCTTTATCAAATGGTGCTTTGGTTAGCCGCTCACCACCGGTCAGCAGTGGCAAGCCTTCCTCTTTGGATACGTTAATGTAATGCATCACTTTTTCGAACTGGCTGGTGGTGGAAACTGCCGCCATCAAGGTTTTCGGGTCTTGCGGATCGCCGATTTTGATCGATTCGCAAGCTGCCTTAATGGCCTTCTTGCCCGCTTCATATATCGAGCGATGGATGAATATCCGGGTGGTGGAGCCACAGCTCTGGCCGGCGGTCTGGTAAAAGTTCATCCCATGTACAGCCGACTTGAAGGCTTGTTCGGTATTGGCATCTGGGTAAATCACCATCGGGTTTTTACCACCCAGCTCAAAGGTGAAATCCTTGATGTGGCCGTTCTTAGCCGCCACCCCATAAAACGCCAGGGCGGCGTTTTTACCGCCGGTGAGGGTGATGCGTTTGATATCTTTATGACCCACAATACCTTCGCCAACCGGAATGCCACCGGTCAGAATTTGGATTAGCCCTGGTGGCAGAATCGGTGCCAGTATTTCGCCCATCCGTAGCGTGCTCAAACTGGTGAACTCTGATGGTTTAATGATGAGTGAATTGCCCATCAATAGCGGTGCGGCGATGCGCATGATGCTGAACATCAGCGGATGGTTAAAGGCACAGAACCTTGCCACCACACCATAAGGCTGGGGCAGGGTGAAATGGATGTTATCGCCGGTCCAGCGGTCACCACCTTTGCCCATCACCTGTGGGGCCAGCCCCATCTGAAAGCGCATCAGTTGCACCGCAAATTTTGTGTCGGCTTCCATCACGTGGCGGGGGCTACCGGTATCGAGGATATCCAGCTCGGCCAGCTCCTGACCATGTTTTTCCAGCAGGCTGGCGATTTCGCCAACCTTGGCAATGCGACCAAACAGCGGCACCTGGGCCCACTGTTTTTGCGCAGCTTTGGCACCGGCAACGGCTTCTTCGACCACGCTGGCACATTCCGGCACTGTGCCGATCACTTCGCCGGTGGCCGGATTGATGGTGTCGTAGCGCTCTGCGATCTGCGGGAACTGGTTGTTGACCAGCGGATTGTAGTGATAGCCCATAAGTCTCCTCCTCAAGGTTGTGCTATGTACGTGTTGTTATCTTTAGATCTGATGATTGGCCAGTGAAGGCTCCTGTATGTCCCTTACTGATCGGTTATCGGTTTAAAACTTTCTGGGCTCGGGGTGAGCAAAGCCCATCCGTTCGCGGTAATCATTCCACCAGAGCATGTTGGCGGTTTCGTCGTTCTGGCTAGCTTTGTCAGAGAGGGCGTTTTCATCACCGATGCCTTTCATGAACCGGGAAACCCCATCGACCTTGGCGGTGCTTTGAATACGGCTAAAGGCGGCCGCATCTTCCAGGCTAACCAGACCACTGGGGCCGAGCACGTTGGAGGACTGCATCACCCGGTGACGCACCATTTCGGCATCGTCAGACTGTTTCGCATAATAAGCCCAGTGGACTTCGGTTTGATCAACCCCCTTAGGAATCACAAAGCGGATGTTGAACATGTCCATGTGCCGCGTGGTCAGGGTGACCGGGTTGGTGACAATAATGTTGGCACCTCTGCTGGGGTCTGAGCCGCGAAATTCAACTACGCTGGGATCTTTAAGGAAGCTACCGGCGGCGGCTACATTAAGTTCTGCGACCACGCTCATGTTGCCTTGCTCATCGACAACCTGTTCACCTTTACCGCCTTGCCAGTTCAGCAGGCGAAAAGCGGCATGTAGCTGGGCAACATGGTAGCCATCATTGTCGCGATAGGCTTTCCAGTTCGACCCATAGGTGGTTTTTTGATAACCGAGAAATTGCAGGGGCTCACCATCACCGAGTGCATATTTAAGCGGACCAGCGACGCCGCTGAGCCATTCGTGAAGCGGGGGTGTCTCATCGCTGAAGGTGGCAAACAGCAGTCCTTCAAATGATTCGCAACGTAGCTGTTTGAGGCCGTAATTTTCTTTTTTGAAAGAAGCAGGGAAATCTTCGGAATTTGGACTGGCGGTGAGGTCACCGGCGCTATTCCAGCCCCAGCCATGGTAGGGGCAGTTAAAGTTTCTGCGGGTGCCGCTGCTATTGGTTTCCACGAGCACGCCTCGATGGCTGCAGACGTTGAGGAAAGTGTGGAACTGACCGTCCATATCCCGGTTGATAATGAGCGGTATTTCGCCAATTTGAAAGGTTTTGAAGGCACCGGGCTCGGCAATTTCGCTTTCATGGGCCACCGGGTGCCAGAGCGGGCCGTAGAAAATTT
>JAHRWJ010000162.1 GCA_019090185.1 Immundisolibacteraceae bacterium | reverse complement strand
TCAAGGGTCGAACGGTGTTGATCACGCCGGTGGGTGGTCCGTGGGTTGACCGTTTTCCCGGTGCTATGCCGATCAGGTTGCTACCAAACTGTGTGAACTCTGCGGCGATGTAACTATGAAGGCCGGTTCCAATCGCGGTGAGCAGGGTGACGGTGAGAATACCAATCGCGATACCGGTGCCGCTGAGCAGGCTACGGGTGCGATGGCTGGTGATGGCGGTGCTAGTGAAATTAAGTAAGTCGCTAATATGCACGCTATTTACTGCCCATGAGCGCAATCACCGGATCAAGTTCAGCGGCGCGCCGCGCCGGTAACCAGCCAAATAATAGACCGCTACTCAGGGCAATAGAAACACCGCCGAAAATGGCCCACTCGGGTGCATACGCAGGGATCGTTGGGTAGAGTTGCCTCACCAGGGCGCTACCGGTGATTCCTAATAGCAAGCCAACTATGGCTCCGCCAAGGCTGAGTAACAGCGCCTCGTTAAGAAATAGCAGGAGTATCTGCCGCTTGGTCGCCCCCAGCGCCTTCAGTAGACCCACTTCACCGGTGCGCTGAGATACCGATACCAGCATCACGTTCATGATTAAAATACCAGCGACAATAAGACTGACGCCGGCAATAGCGGCCAGCGCCATGGTCAACGCATTGAACACCTTGTCGAAGGTTTTCATCAACGAATCCTGGCTCAAAATGGTGATGTCATCCTCGCCATCGTGGCGTTGAGCAATGATTCGGTGGAGCTCCTGTTTAAGTTCAGGTAGATCGCTGCCCTCGCGCTGGGTCATCAAGACTCTAAAGATAGTCTGGGTATTGAACAGCTGCTGGGCGGTGGCGACCGGTACTACCACTATTTCGTTCCAGTCGAGATCGAACGAGTTGCCCTGCTCCTGAAGAACGCCGATGACACGAAAGCGACGGTCCTGGATTCGAATCCATTCACCCACGGCCACCGCATCGCCAAAAATTTCCTGCTTCAGTGTATGGCCCAATAGCGCAACGGCGACTGCTCGACGTGGATCACCGGCGGGTAGGAATTTACCCTGAGCAACCTCAAGGTCGCGAATGCGCTGCAGTTCAGCCGTGGTACCAACAATCGGCGTGTCGCGACTCATGCTCCCCCTTGAGACCGGCCCGGTACCGATCACCACCGGGGATAACCGAGCGACGCCGGCAGCGCTTTTTAAAGCCAGGGCGTCGTTCAGGGTCAGGTCGCGGGGGGTTGACCCAAACATCGGTGGCGGTCCGCCGGTGGTCTCATTTCTGCCCGGCAGCGCGATGACCAGATTGCTCCCCATAGAACTGAACTGGTTGACCACAAACTGGCGGGCACCATTACCTAGAGCGGTGAGCACAATCACCGCCGCCACGCCGGTGGCGGTGGCTGCAAGAATAAGGATCAACCGCAACCGATTAGCGGTAATGGCGCGAAAAGCCAGGGCCAGTGTGTCAAGCCAGTAGATGATCTATACCCATCGGTTCGCTGGCACCTGAATCAGAAACAATCTGACCATCGACCAGCTTGATCTGTCGCTGAGCACGCTGGCCCAAATCATCATCATGGGTAACGACAATCAGGGTGATCCCGTCGCGATTAAGTGCCTCAAGTTGCTCGACAACCTCTTTGCCTGAACGTTGATCAAGATTGCCGGTGGGTTCATCAGCCAGAATGAGTGAGGGCTGCATCACCATTGCCCGGGCAATCGCTACCCGCTGACGCTGGCCACCCGACAACTCGCTAGGCCGGTGATCCGCTCGGTCAGCTATGCCAAAACGTTGTAATAGTTTTGTAACTCGCTCGCGTCGCTGCGCTATGTCGATGCCAGCCAGCGTCATTGGCATCATCACATTATCAGCCGCGCTTAACCTAGGGATCAGGTGGAATGACTGGAACACAAAACCGATATGGCGACCGCGTAGCTCGGCAAGCTTATGATCTGTCATGTCGGTGGTGTCCTGGCGATCAAACAGGTAGCGGCCGCTGCTAGCCGTATCTAACAGGCCAATCAGATTTAGCAGGGTAGATTTGCCCGACCCGGACGGCCCCATCAGACTGATATATTCACCCGGGTTAATCGTCAGGTTAATCTGGTCAAGCGCCCGCACGGTCTGGTCACCCATGGTGAAGTGGCGACTGATATCCGTGAGTTCAATCATGGTCTGCGTTGCTTGCGGTGGCCTTGTCACTGATCAGTAGTCCAGCCTCAAGAATTTTGCGGGCCGGATTATTGACCACCCGGTCGCCGGCATTGAGACCAGAGACAATTTCGATAAAACTCCAGCTGCGCAGGCCGGTGGTTACGGTCACCCGGCCGAGGGTTTGGTCGTCATTTATTCGGTAGACCTGGTCCTTGTCAAACAGGGCGCTGCTGGGTAACCGCAATACCGATGTTCGCCGTTCGAGCACGACTTCGATATCGGCGCTGTAGCCGACCAACATGTTTTTAACCTGGTCAGCCTGGGTGAAGTCGGCCTCAACTTCTACCGTTCGTGCCTGCTTTTCCAGATCAAGCACATAGGGGGCAACCCGGCGAACCCGACCGCCGATCTGCTGACCCTGAAAGGCGTCCAGAGTAATAATGACTTCCTGGCCTAACGACACTCGCGGCGCGTCCACTTCATCGATTGGCGCACTGACAAACAGGCAGCTTGCGTCAATCAGATCAATAGCCGGCAGGGTGGCGATACCGGTGGGGGAGGGGGTCATAAACTCACCGATCTCGGCGTTGACTTCGGCAACCACGCCGGCAAATGGGGCACGTAGCTGGGTGCGGTCAAGCGACGCTGAGATCACTCCGATCTGCGCATTTGCTGCTGCCGCACTTAGATTGTCCGCCCGACAGGCAATCGCGCTGGCGTCGGCGCTACTGACCCGCTGATCGAGCTGTTCTTCGGCAATAAAGCCTTTTTTCTTTAAATCCTGACCACGCTGGGCATCACGTTTTGCGGTGTCGGCGCGAATACAGGTAGCGGCGGCGCGCTGTTCGGTGCTGCGGGCCTGTTGCTGTGCCAAGGATAGCTGGGCATCCAGGTCACGGTGCCAAAGTTCCATCAGTACATCACCGGGCTTTACCAGGGAGCCTTCGGTGACGTTGAGTGCGGTGACCTGACCGCTGGCGTTTGGAGACAACCGAGCCCTTTGGCAAGCCTTTACGGTGCCGGCTCGGGTATTGGCAATGGTCGACAGCACCTCACCGGAAGTAACCGTATATACTTCAACGGCAATTGCTTCCTCATGAGTTAACCGCCAACTGATTAAGGTTATCGTTATTACCGATAAGCCAACAATAATTAGCTTCGAACCACGGCGCATAGCTCCCCCTGTTATTTTTGTGACTTTAGATAAGACTACCGCAGACCCGTACAGCCAACCATTTTTAAATGAACAATTTTTGCCTCAAGGGCAACAAGCGAGCCGCACGATGGCGGCGACATCAGAGAACTAACTTATGAGCACAGATCATCTCAGCGAGGTTACTTTTAGCGAGCTGGACCTGCATCCCTGGTTAAAAGAGAACATTGCAGCGATTGGTTACAGCCACTGCACACCGATTCAATCCGAAGCCATTCCGGCACTGCTAGCCGGACGCGATGTGGCTGGACAGGCGCAAACCGGCACCGGTAAAACCGCAACCTTCCTGTTGGCGACCTTAAACCTGTTGCTGACCCAGGAGCCTAAAGAGGGCCGCGAACAGCGCCATCCGCGGGCGTTTATCATGGCGCCGACCCGGGAACTGGTGATTCAGATTCACAAAGACGCTAAGCAGCTGATTGGGGATCTGGACATTACGCTGGGGCTGGCTTATGGCGGCGTCGATTACGAAAAACAGCGTGACATAATCGCCGCTGGGGTTGATATTCTTGTCGGTACACCCGGACGATTAATCGATTATTGTAAACAGCACGTCTACAGCCTGAGCAAAGTGGATGCGGTGGTGCTCGATGAAGCCGACCGTATGTTTGACCTGGGTTTTATTAAGGATGTGCGCTGGCTATTGCGTAAAACCCCAGCGCCGGAACAGCGGCTGAATATGCTCTTTTCGGCGACCCTGTCGGCCAAGGTGACCGAGCTTGCCTATGAGCACATGAACAACCCGCAGCCGGTTAAAGTCGAAGCCGATAAAATTACCGCGGACAAGGTAGAAGAGGTGATGTATCACGTCGCCAATCAGGAAAAAATTCCGCTGCTGTTAGGTCTGCTCAAACAAAATGATTTTCACCGCACCATGGTGTTTGCCAACATGAAAGGCACCTGTGAGCGAGTTTGGGGTTACCTTGCCGGGGCTGAGTATCGAGTTGGCCTGATGACCGGTGACGTGCCACAGAAAAAGCGTCAGCGGCTGCTAAGTGAATTCCAGAACGGTGAACTCGACATATTGGTGGCGACTGACGTCGCCGCCCGTGGACTGCATATTGAGGGTGTCAGCCACGTGATTAATTATGACCTGCCCGACGATGCCGAAGATTATGTGCATCGAATCGGTCGTACTGCCCGGGCAGGCGCTACCGGCGATGCGATTAGTTTTGGCTGTGAAAGCTATGTTTACTCGATTCCAGATATTGAGAAATATATCGACCATAAAATCCCGACGGCGCCGGTAGATCCAGAAATGCTGATCGAACCGGGCAAGCGGATTCGTCTCGAAAAGAGTCCGCCCAGACCGGGCTCGGGGGGTAAAGGCGGTGGTCGGCGTCGCTCAGGTGGTGGCCGGCGCTAGGGCGTCAGATCTAATTTGAAAAATTTAATTCAGATTTTGTCGAGGTGACAATATGTTTATCGCAATGAACCGTTTCAAAATTAATCTGGGTCGTGAAGAGGATTTCGAGGCGATCTGGCGCAACCGGGATAGCTATCTCAGCGAAGTGCCCGGGTTTCAGAAATTCAACCTGGTGCGCGGCGCGACCAATGATGAGTTCACGCTCTACGCCTCCCATGCCACCTGGGATAACCGCAAGGTGTTCGAAGATTGGACCCACTCAGATTCGTTTAAAAAAGCTCACGCCGGGGCTGGTGCTAACCGGGATATCTATCAGGGCGCGCCCAACTTCGAAGGCTTTGATGTGGTGCTCTGACCGAAAGTTGGGTTTTTAAGTTTGATTAAAACGGGGCTGCAATAGCCCCGTTTTTAGTTTCTGGGGCTGATTAACATGGGTCAGAACTTGCTTAGAATGAAATTAGAAGCACTTTTCTATTAGGCATCGGGTATCAACGTCGGCACGGTTTAGTCGTTAATGTTAGTCGCTAGGCGATCTAGGCGTTAACGGGGTTCAAGCTGTTTATATTTCTCAACCCAGGCGGCAGTGCTGCCTGCAACGGCTGCGGGCATCACCAGTATGTTCAGCAGCGGCACGGTGCTTACTATCATCACCACCAGGCCAAAACCAAAGGTGGTCAGGGGCAGTTGGCGGGCTTTCTGGCGGACCTCTGGAAACAGGATTTTGTTGTTAATCATCGGGTAATCGAGATACTCCAGCGCCAGCATCCAGCTGGTAAAAGCCAGCCACAATGGGGTGCCGATGGCAGTCGTCGGCGGGAACAGCATCAACAGGCCGATTGGAATCGCATAGCGAGCAAAAAAAGCGAGTTTGCGCACCTCATTAAGGATCGTTGGCAGGAATTCCTTCATGAACTGTTTCCAGGGTGTTTCTGGCAGGGGCTGGTTCGTCAGTAGCAGCTCCACCCGTTCTGATAGCAGACCATTGAAAGGTGCGGCAATAATGTTGGCCAGGGTGACGAAGGTGTAGCTCACGGTCAGTAACAGCGCCAATACCAGCAGTGGCCAGATTAGCCATTCAAGCCAGCTCAACCAGTTCGGTAAGATGCTTTGCAGGCGTTGAACCTGTTCGCCAAACAGTGACACCGCCCAGCTAATCATGGTCATGAACAGCAGCAGATTGATGACGATCGGCGCAATGACAAATTTTCTCAGGCTGGGATTGGTGATTATTTTGGCACCGCGAAACAGATAGCCGATGCCTTCAATGGGGTTACCTTTCAAACCTGCATCCTTAGCTTTGTAGTTGCCGCCGCCATTGGGCGGCCTGCTTGATGATTGTTTCCGGGTTCAGGGTCAGCAACTGGCCGGCTTTAAGCAGCTGGCGACCCGCCACCCAAACATCGGTGACGTTGTCGCGGCCGCTGGCGTAAACCAGGGCAGATAACGGATCAAACACCGGCACTGTATGCAGGGTATCGAGCCGAATCGCGGTGATATCGGCGGCCTTGCCTGGTTCCAAACTACCAATTTCCTGTTCTAGCCCCAGCGCCCGAGCACCATTGATAGTGGCCATTTCTAGTAGGGTGTGGGCTGGCAATGCGGCGGCATCATTGGCGGTGAGTTTGCCGAGCAGACCGGCGCAGCGCATCTCTTCAATCATATTGAGGTTGTTATTACTGGCCGCACCGTCGGTGCCCAGAGAGACGTTAACGCCACTGTTGAGTAGTTCATTCACCGGGCAGGCACCGCTGGCCAGTTTCATGTTGGACTGTGGGCAATGAACAACCGTCGCTCCGTGCCGGGCGAGGGTTTCGATTTCATCTTGTAGCAGCTGGGTGGCATGCACCGCCTGCAATCGGGGGGACAACAATCCCAGCTGGCTAATCCGCTCCAGTGGCCGCATCTTATGTTGGACCTGGCTCTGCTCAACTTCAGCTGAGGTCTCGTGTAGATGGATGGTGATCGGTAGATCTAGCTCTTCGGCAAGAGTGGCCACCTGCTGTAGCCATTGGTGACTGACTGTATAGGCGGAGTGGGGTGCAAACTGGGTGGTTATGAGGGGCGAGCTGGCATATTTGTCATGGAGCTGTAAGCCGAGTCGAAAATGCTCCTCTGGGGTTGCCGCCCAGGCGTTGGGGAAATCAATCACCACCAGGCCAATCACGGCTCGCATGCCGGCCTCTTCGGCGATGGAGGCGGTTTCACCGGGAAAAAAATACATATCCGCAAAACAGGTGGTGCCGCTGCGAATCATCTCGGCGATCGCTAATCGGCTACCGGCAGCGACAAACTCCGCGCTGACATGGGCCTGTTCTGTCGGCCAGATATGCTCCTCAAGCCAGGTCTGCAGGGGTAGGTCATCGGCCACTCCACGCATCAGCGACATAGCTGCGTGGGTGTGACTATTCACTAGTCCGGGAATTAACAGGTGAGCGCCGCAGTCGATAGTCTCAGCGGCGCGATAGTTTTGAGCCGCTTCTTCAGTCGGCAATATCGCTTTTATTTTGCCGTCATGGATGAGTAAAGAATGATCGGTTAGCAGCTGACCGGCTGGTACCACTGGCACGATCCAGCGGGCATTAATAAT